>JAHFTM010000079.1 GCA_023269335.1 Chlamydiia bacterium | reverse complement strand
CTTGTGTAATCAATCCACTTCCAATTGCCAAAGATAAAGAAAGTTTATCTGAAGGTGAGAGGTTCTTAAGTGATGCAAGAGCTGTATTTGTTTGTGCTTCAAGTTTTGTGCGTACATTGTCTGGAATAGCTTGTAAGTTTACATTCAAGTTGTGCAAGTTGTGAATGACTGTACTTACTGCGCTGTTCAATGTGTTAGTTACGGCAGATCCGATGCTCACACCTGATGCAAGGCCTGCTTTAAAGCCTGCAATTGAGCTTCCAGGTAAATTGAGGGAGCGAAGAAAGAGTGCTATGTAATTTGCAAAATCAGCTTTCACGGCAGTAGGTAATTTTTGATCCACCTGATCAAGCAGAGCTTGAATGAAGTAAGGGTTTTCAGGACTCAACTCAGGTGGTAGTGCAAAGCCAGCCTTTTTGAGTTCCTTTACTACTTGATCAAATTGATCTTTTCCTCCAAAAGGAGAGGTCACAGTTCCAGCAGGAGCGAAACCTGCTTGAATAACTGTTTCAAGCTCTTTTGTCGCTTGATTTGTCAGGCCAGCTGACTGTAGTGCTTGCACGACTACATCAGGTAATTCCGACGGACTTGTTGATGTTATGGAGCTACCAGCTGAAGCCAAAGCTGCCGTTGGTGCAGCAGCAGCCACTTCTGGAGATTGGGTCAAGCTGATAAAATTTTCCGCGGCAGTCGCAGGATTATTTTTTGCACCAATCGAGCTCAGAGCTATTCCAGAAAGGAGAAGCAGAGTTATTTTCTGTAAAAAAACAAGTGAGGATTGAAGTTTTTTTAGATCAGTATCGCTTAAAGTTGCTGTAAAGCCTGATTCTGCAATAATGAGATTTGCGTTTTGCTCAAGTTCTTTTACATTATTACTTTGGTGGATGAGCTGTTCTGCGACAGCTTTTAGCTGTCCATCTTCTTCAGTTGCTGAACGAGTACTGGCAATTGCTGCATCCTTTGCTTGGGTCACTTCAGTTATAAATTCATCACGCATCACTCCGAAAACTGAATGATCTGCATCTCGTGCAGGTAGGCGTATACCGGTTTGTATGCCAGCAACTAATGTGGCCTCTTCTGCAAGCCTTTTAAGAAGGTTGCCATACTGTTCAGATCGTATCAGTTGGTTAAGCATCTGTCCCAGTGTGGCAGAATCAATGTTTGCGTTGACAGCTGAAAGAGAAACGGCACCTCCAGCTCCCTGAGTGGTTTGCCCTTTTGTTTGAGCAGTTTTTGCTGAAGTGAATGCAAACAGAGGATTTTTATTGAGCTCACTTAGAACGCTGTGAGTGTTTGCTTTGTTAATTAAGTCAAAAAGTGAGGACAAGCTATTCAGCACAGAAGTAATGTCAAATATGTCTGACAAGGATCGAAGCGGAATGTCTTGTCGATAAAACAGCGGGGTGAGCTGTTGGAAATCTATCGGTGGGCTTTGTATCTCATCGAGTTCCCCAGAAATTGGCGCAAGAATGTCATTAACTTGTTTTAAGAGAGCATTAAAAGCATCTATAGCGCCTTGAGTTGCCGTTGCAGTCGGTATTGGCGATGGTAGCTGCGGTACGCTTGGAAATTGAGGATAAGCGTCTGGATATGGAATTATAGCTGGATCAGGAAGTGCTGTGGGTGGATAAACCGTTTCTATTTGATCAAAAAGATCAAGAATATTGATAGAATTTGGGTTAACCTCATTTGTTTCATTGATAGTGTTTACAGCCTGCTGAGCTGCCGAATTCAGCCCGTCTGTGACGTTGTTTCCATTTGCAGTGCGCAATTGGTTTCTGGCATTTATAAGCGCAATCCTGTTGTTAATGGCGCTCACTTCAGCATTGTAGGCGGTTATGTCTGCTTGTTCGCTGGTTTGAGTAGTGCTGTTCTCGCTGTCTACTTGAGCGTTGTATTCACGGTCTGCTGTGACAAGTTGATGCAGGTACCTAGATGCCTCTGAAAGTTGAGTATTATTGGCTGTCAAGATAGCTTTCCAAATCTCCAAACGCATGTCGTTAAGGCCAATATCAGCTTGTTGGCTCTGAAGATTGATTTGTTTAGCGATAAGCTGACCTGCAGTAAGAAATTTCATGAAGTCCATCATTGAAAGTCGTTTACCACTAGTTGGAAGCTCGGGCAAGCTTAAATCAGAGCCAAAGGCTGTTACTCCAGTAGTGAGTAGGGCATTAATTGTGGTTGCAGCAAGGTCATTTGAGCCTTGTTCAATTGTGGCTAAGTTAGAGTTGGAAGAAGGGTACGCTGCATAATGCTGTTGTTGAGCAAGCAAGTCTGCCGCGCGCCTCTGGGCAAGTGACGTTGTGATGAAATTGTCGACCAGGTTTTTTGCAGAGGCAATTTGAGCAATGTAGGCAGTAGCATCAACATGAGCTTGGGTTGTAGCTTGCTGTAAAATAGTGACAAAACCTGTTGTTGAGTTATCGTAAGAGTCTTTGTAGTTAGAAATTGCGTTATTTAAAGTGCTGCTATACGTTGCGCGGTTGGCAAGGTATGTATTGATTAAAGCTTCTGTTTGAGTTACTGCTGTCATATCAGTTTCATATTGTTCCCAAGCGCTACCTGGAGAGAGAGATGTTGGCTCTAAGCCAGTGGTGAGCAGTGCTGTTGCGCGGTCGACTGCGGCTTTTGCTTGCTGTTGAAGAAGCAAAGCCCTAGCATTAGCAAGCAAGAGTTCATTATTTTGAAAATTTGTAAGGGCAGGAAGTAGTGAGTTGCGTGCTGTTTGTCTTGCACTATTTGCTGTCTGAAGTTCGCTGTAAAGCGTAGAATCAATCTTTCCGTTCAAGCTAGTTACAAGGTTATTCAGGCTAGTATTTATTTGGCTATCTTGCAGTTGTTGATAGGAGTAATGTGCATTCGATAGTTCAAGTGCTGCAAGCCGTAAGGTCTCAGCTGGGCTTAGATAGTCAGAGGAATAGGAATTAAATGACGCCAAAGAACTTTGTAAATTAGAAAAATAGGGATCAGAATCCCCTGGATCATTCTCCAGGGCGTTTTGATACTCATCTGCGTGGCGTTGAAGCTCTTGATATAAATTCGTATAGCTCGTTACGGCGAGATTTGCAGCGTTGAGTGCATTATTATAATTTGTTTCAAGTATGCTTATATCGCTAGTAACTTGAGTTAAACTGCCACTACTCGGAGGTGTGTAGCTCCCGTTAGGTCCGACGACTCCTTGAAGGCCCATAATTCGTTCTCCTTAATCGTTAAGATGAAAGGAGGGGGTGTAATAAGTGACGGTAATCTATTTCTCATGGAACTCCTCCCTTCGTCTTATACCTTCATTGTAGCAAAAAATTATTTATATTAAAATAATTACTTTATTTATGGAGCAACTTACCTATTTTGCATAGATTAAGCAGATTTTGCTCAAAAGATTATTGATAATGGCATATACTGCGGTTTCAACAGTTAGGTTGTATACTTTATGAGTGAAGCAAATCCTGAGAATTTTTCTCATTTTAAAGGTAAAGATGCCTTACGGCATGTTGCTGAGGCACAAATGAATGGAATTTTTGCCTCTTCTGAAATTCATGGGGCAGAAACTCCTGGCTCTTGTTTTGCAGGCTTTGACGCGGCACGGCAGTTAGCCTTCATCCTCATGCTTTTGTCACTGCTTTTCAATTTTTTTGAGTTTACCCCGGAACAGATCTTCTGTTTCCTCTTAGCATTTTCTTTGGGTTTTATTTTCTGGATGACTGGCAGAAGTAGTTGGCTCGCTTGGGCACGTCTAGAAAGGCTTCATCGCGTAGTAGATGAAGAGCAAAAGGAGATTCAGGAGCATAGGCCTCAGGAACGTGAGGAGTTAAAAGCTTTATACAAGGCAAAAGGATTTGAAGGGGCGCTTTTAGATGAAGTCGTCGATGTGCTTATGGCAGATGGAGATCGGCTGCTTCGAGTGATGCTTCAAGAAGAAATGGGCTTTCGGTTGGAGGAAAATGAGCATCCACTCGTTCAAGGGTTAGGTGCTGCTATAGGGACCATTGTTGCAGCTGTAGTGACTATTGCCTGTTTTTACTTTTTTGAGCATCCTGGCCTTGTTTTTAGCTCACTTTTTGTTTTAGCCCTGTCAGCTGGTTTTTCAGCTTATAGAGAAAAAAATCAAGTCGTGCCAGCACTCATTTGGAATGTAGGCATTGCTATTTTTGCCTATGCTGGAAGCTACTACTTTATGCAATTTTTAATCTCCTAAAGACGTACTTGACAATGGCAAAAGAAGATACAGACAGTCTTGAATCGCGCAATATCCCTTTTGGAGCCAGGCGAAATGATCCATTCCTTTTTCGCAGTTTCTTTGAAATGGGGCTTGAGGAGAGTGCTTCGCCATTTCTCAATCGGTACGGCAGATCTTTAAGTCGTCATCTTTCTTTAAAGGCATCGCTTTTTTCTGCTTTTTTACTTTTTTGCGCCTATTTTGTTCCTTCACTACCTTTTTCTGAAATTCTTCTCATCTCAGTTTTTTTGATTGCAGGAACGCCTTCGCTCATTGAATCTATTGAGGATGTGGTTTTCAGAAGGGATGTTAATATTGATGTGCTTATGACAATTGCTGCCTTTTCAGCCTATTTTTTGGGTGCGGGCTATGAGGGGGCGCTTCTTTTAGTTCTTTTTGCTATCTCAGGATCCCTAGAAAATCTTGTCACCCTGAAAGCAAAAAATGCGCTGAGTTCGATCTCTACGATTGCAGCGACCAAAGCTTTTATTGTTGATGAGAAACATCGCATAAGAGAGCGAGCAGTCGAAGATGTTACTGTAGGCTCAAAGATACTTGTTCGAGCAGGTGAAATTGTACCGCTTGATGGGGTGATTATAGAAGGTGCCTCATCCATTAGCTTAGCGCATCTGACTGGGGAAAGTGTGGCTATCCGCAAGAAAATCCATGACCTTGTGCCTGCAGGTGCAAGATTGCTTGAAGGATCTTTAACTATCAAAGTGTTAAATACTTCGGCTGACTCTACCATTTCGCGTATTATTCAATTGATCACAAAAGCGCAAGAGGCAAAACCGAAGCTCGAGCGCTGGTTTGACCGCTTTGGTAGAAGGTATGCCATTACGATCATTGTTTTTTCTTTCGTTTTTGCCCTTTACTTTGCCCACGCCGCAGATGTAGCCTATTTAGGACGCGAAGGATCGATTTATAGAGCGCTAGCCTTCCTTATTACAGCCTCTCCCTGTGCGTTGATTCTAGCGGTTCCTATAGCCTATTTAAGCGCACTTGGTGCTTGTGCAAAGAAGGGTATAGTACTCAAGGGTGGAGTTGTTCTTGATGGGCTGAATGAATGCAGCGTCATCGCCTTTGATAAAACTGGTACACTGACTCTTGGTGAGCTTGTTTTTTCAAAACTTGTGCAAGTGAGTGCAAGTGGGCGCGAGGATGAATTTTCCCAGCAAGAAATTGTGAGTATAGCCGCCTCTTTAGAGCGAAATGCTGTGCATCCCATAGCACAAGCGATCACGGAGAAGGCGGAAAATGAAAATGCACCGATCTATCCTTGTCAGAATATTCAAGTAGTGCCGGGGTTAGGTGTTGAGGGTCAAATTGAGATAGCCGGACGACAAATTCGGGCTTTTATCGGAGATGTTAAGGCGCTCGATACTCATCTTGCAAAAGAAGAGGCTGAAAAGCTGCAGAAAATTGCAGCTGAGGCTCGAAAAGAAGGCCAACTTGTAGCTTGCTTGTGTGCGGGTAAGAGAGGCTATCTGTTTTGCTTTTACGACAAGCTGAGACCAGAAGTTGGACGAATGCTTGATAATCTTAAAAAAAGTGGTAAAAAACTTGTGATGCTGACAGGTGATCATGAGGAGACAGCTAAGCATATTGCCACGAGTGTAGGTATTGATGAGTACTATGCAGATTTACGCCCTGAAGACAAGCTTGAAAAGATCACTGAGCTTTCAAAGAACTATGGTCTTGCCATGGTAGGTGACGGCATCAATGATGCGCCAGCACTCGCTCGAGCAACAGTAGGCATCTGCATGGGAAAAATTGGCAGCGGTACTGCGCGTGCGTTTGCTGACTGTATTCTTTTGAATGACAACATCGAAGTCCTGGATTGGCTTTTTCAAAAAGCAAAGGCTACCAAAAAAATTGTGCGTGAAAATCTTACTATTGCCCTAAGTGCTATCTTTTTTGCGAGTATTGCGGCTCTTTACGGCATGGTCCCTTTATGGCTTGCTGTTGTCTTGCATGAGGGTGGAACAGTACTTGTAGGTCTGAACGCTATCCGCCTACTCAGAAAGTAAGAGCCGTTTATGATCCAAAAAAATAAGAAGTTGTTTATAGATTATTGCCTTTCAGATATGGAGTGAATTTTAGGACTTCACTTTAGGACTTGAGATGTTTGTAAAAGCGGTCAGCTGCTTTATCAGTCAGCTACTCAAGAGCGAGACGCCTGAGAAGGTGCAAGACCATATTCTACAACGACCTGGCTTTCAAGAGGCACTGTACTCACTGTTCTGTTTGAAGTTTGATCCTGAAAAAGTTGATCTTCCCGCCCACCAGAAGTTAAAAGAAGCGCTGTTACAAGAAAATGATGCAATTGAACAGCTTGCCATCCATTTTGTCGATAAGATAGTAAAGACCAATTATTTTTTACCCGAAAAAAGAGCAGTTGCCTTTCGTTTAGATCCCCATGCTATCAATACCAAATTTGGTCATCTGCCATATGGTATTTTCTTTGTCTACAGTCAAAGTTTTTTTGGCTTCCATATTCGCTTTCAAGATATTGCCCGCGGCGGCCTGCGAACAGTCATTGCTAAAAATGAAAAAGACGCTCTGGTTATTGCGCCAACAATTTTATCTGAGTGCTACGATCTTGCTTTAACACAACAAATGAAAAACAAAGATATTCCTGAAGGAGGCTCCAAGGGGATTATCTTTATCAGTCAACGCGAGCTGCTGTATGATGCGCAAAAGGCCTTTATCGAAAGCTTGATTTCGCTTGTTAATTTTACGCCAAGCGGTGCTTTGAAGCATGCCGGATGCGTCCTTGACTACTACAGGCTGCCTGAATATCTCTATCTTGGCCCTGATGAGCATATGCATGATAGTATGATTGAATGGATTGCTGAGTATAGTAAAAATGAGGGTTATGTAGTTGGTGCTGCTTTCATCTCGGGAAAGCCGGAAATGGGCATCAACCATAAAGAGTATGGGGTGACTTCGTGGGGAGTGACTACCTGTATGGAGGCAGTGCTTCATTTTCTAGGCTTTAAGCCGGCAGTTGAACGATTTAGTGTGAAAATGTCTGGCGGCCCTGATGGTGATGTAGCTGGCAATCAGATTATGAATTTTCATAAGTATTACCCAAAAACGGCCAAACTTGTTCTAGTAAGAGATGTATCTGGGCTACTTTTTGACTCCGAGGGCTTAGATCTAAAAAGCTGCACGCAGCTTTTCTTTGATGCCAAGCCTATTCGCTTTTATCCTAAAGAAGAGCTTTCAAAAGAAGGTTTTCTTCTCAATATTGAAGTGCGTAAAGGCGATGAGGTGAGTCTGGCAAAAAATCAAAGAGATGGCGTTGAAAAAGTGTGGCTTTCTGAAAGCGAAGCCGAAGCGCATCTTTTGTGGCAGCTCAATCAATGTGCAAGCGATATCTTTATTCCTGCGGGCGGCAGACCAGCCACACTTAATTCTGAAAATGTAAAAGACTTCTTAGATAAGAAGGGTAACCCTACAGCCAAGGCGATTAT
>JAHFTM010000004.1 GCA_023269335.1 Chlamydiia bacterium | reverse complement strand
ACAAGAGATGCCAAGCAGACGCTATAGTTTTGCCTTTTTGGCAGACTAAAAAAGGAGTAGAAGAGGCAAGCGATTTAGGAAAGTTGAAAAGTCAGGCTCAGCCTCCGATTAAAGCCAAGGATTTCACTGCCAAAGAGGGTGAAGTTATCTGGCTTTATGGTGATGAGCCTGAAGAAAAGCGAATTCTGCTTTTAGGACTAGGCTATAAAGACGCAATCACTATGGAAAAGTTAAGACGCGCCTTTGGTACTTGTTCAAAGGCATGCCAAGTAAAAAAAGCCGCCCATGTAAACATCGTCTTTCCAGAAATTGAAATGCTCTCCCAGGAATCTATTCTCAAAGCTATGCTTGAAGGAATAGCGCTTACTAGTTACAGCTTTATAGCATTGAAGCATGATGTCTTAAAAGATGAATCACAAGTGTTCATTGAAAAACTTGGCATCATAGGTTGTGAAAAAAGAACTGCTCAAGATGTTACAGAGTATGTACAAAAAGTCTCAGAGGGCGTCTACTTTGCTCGTGATCTCACCAATGGCAATGCTGATGATGTCACTCCAAAATATCTGGCTGACGCAGCTAAACAGCTAGGAAAGGAGTATCCCTACCTGCAAGTTGAAATTCGTGATGCCGCCTGGATTAAAAAGCAAAAAATGGGACTCTTTTTGGCCGTAGCACAAGGCTCAAGTCAACCTCCTTACTTTATTGTTATGAAGTATAAAGGTAGCCCCAACTCATCCGATCATACAGTGATTGTGGGCAAAGGCGTAACTTTTGACACTGGAGGCTTAAACTTAAAGCCTGTTGCTAGTATGGAGACTCAGAAGGCAGATATGAGTGGCGCTGCAGTTGCTTTTGGCATTATGAAAGCCGCGTGCGAACTTGAACTTCAAGTAAACCTTTCTTGTGTTGTGGCAGCTTGTGAAAATGCCATTGGCTCCAAAGCTTTTAAACCTGGGGACGTGTATCAAGCAAGTTCTGGAAAAACTGTTGAAATTACAAATCCCGATGCAGAAGGCAGGCTAACCTTAGCTGATGCTCTTTACTGGACAGCAACCGAACTTAAGCCGACAAGAATTATTGATTTTGCCACTCTTACCGGTTCGTGCGTGACAGCTTTAGGTACAGAACTTTTTGCTCTTTTATCAAATAGTGATTCTTTGGCAAGAGAGCTTTTACAAGCGGGCGAGCGTACATTTGAAAGAGGATGGCAGTTTCCTTTATACGAAGAATATAAAAGCCAACTAAGATCTGACATTGCAGACATGAAAAATGCAGCAGGGCGCGAAGGTGGTGTAATTTTGGGTGCCATCTTTTTGCAAGAGTTTGTGAACCATATACCCTGGGCACATTGCGATATCGCAGGTGTCGCATTTATGAAAGATGCGCGAAGATACCAGCCGAAGTATGCTACAGGAGTTGGTGTTCGCTTAATCATCGATTTTTTAGAACGCCTTGTGAAAAAACGGTAAGGAAAAATGCTTAAAGATGAAGAGGGCTCTCCAGTAGAAAACTTCCCTGATCGCTATATCCGAGATCGTACAGACGGCACGCTGTATATGCGCACAAAGGTCCCTGTAGGTATTCTGGGAGCTACTGGCAGCGTAGGACAAAGACTTGTGCAGCTTTTAGCTAAGCATCCATGGTTTGATCTTACTTCTGTTTGCGCTTCAGATAAGTCACAAGGCAAGCGCTATAAAGACGCTGTAAACTGGACGCTCTCAACTCCAATTCCTGATGATACAGGCAAGCTTGTTGTTCAAACCTGCGAGCCAAATATACCATGCAAAATCGTTTTTTCTGCACTTGCATCAAGCGTCGCTGGCACTATCGAAAAAGCTTTTGCAGAGGCAGGCTATGTGGTGATTTCAATGGCTAAAAATCATCGCATGGAAGAAGAAATCCCGCTTGTTATCCCGGAAGTCAATGCTGATTCCTTAGAGCTTGTGAAAACACAAAAGTTTAGTAAAGGCGGAATGATTGTAACAAAGCCGAATTGTGCCGTCATTGGCTTAGCATTAGCTGTAAAGCCACTTGCACTCGAGTTTGGAATTGAAGAGCTAAGTGTCGTTACCATGCAATCGATATCAGGGGCTGGCTACCCGGGTGTTCCAAGCCTTTCTATTGTAGATAACATCATTCCCTATATTGAAGATGAAGAAGAAAAACTTGAAACAGAAACACAAAAAGTGTTGGGATCAGTAAAGAATGGCGTGGTTGAAAAGTATCCAGTAAAAATCTCGGCGCAATGCATGCGTGTTCCTGTTACGGAAGGTCATTTGGAGGCAGTTTCTATAAAATTTTCTGCCGGAAGAAAAGTAACTCTAGAAGAGATAAAACGTGCTTGGAATGAATTTTCCCCACCCGTACAAGAACTCAAGCTACCATCATCGCCAGTCAGGCCGTTGATCTATTTTGAACAGGTCGATTTCCCACAACCAAAGTTGCACCGCGAGCTTGAAAAGGGAATGGCGGTATCTTTAGGAAGACTTGAAACAAGCTCACTATTTGACTGTAAATTTGTTCTGCTTTCACATAATACAATAAGGGGAGCTGCGGGCGGTGCAATTTTAATTGCAGAGCTTCTTGTGAAAAAAGGATACGTATTTTGGTAAGTCTATAAAAATTTTAATTAGTAATAAATATTAATGAGGCAAGTGTGACATATATTTCCAAAACAATTGGTCCCCTCTATGAGTTGAATAGTTTAGTAAGTAACTATAGCTTAGCAATTGAACCTTTTGCAGAAACGAACTCATTACTTGACAATGCGAGCATCCTCTTCCATGAAGTTGGAGTGCGCATTACAGCCCTATTTTTTACAGCTCTGACGCTTCTTTTAGTACCTTTTTTTACTATTCCTGACCTATGTTGTCTCAATTTGCGGGTTATTTCTGAGAGAGATCTGCTTTCTCCTGCCATTTTTAAAGTAAATTTTGCTTTTTTCAAAGCTGTAACTTTAGGAGTTGCAGCCCCATTGTTAGCGATTATTGCACCAAAGTATGTTTACAAAAAGTCTGTTGCTCATCTTGCTTTAGTGAGATATACTGCTGAAATATTTGCGCAAATACCTGAAAACCTACAAGCCCTCGCCCGGAAAATTGATGTTGACCTCAGAGGTTTAAACCATGCTAATGCAACACTTGCTAACTGGCGAGAAGAGCTGGTTGCCCATCTTGCAACTACGCTACCTAGAATTAACCTGTATCAATTTGAAGAAGCAGAAGACTCTAATTTCTTAACATTTAATTTTTTACTTTATCGTGAAGCTTTTCGTTTACTTCTCCGCGCCCATTTTTCAGAGGCAGATGTGCAGCGTGTAATGCCAAATAATAATCAAAGGCTTAGGCACTACCAAGATAATCTATGGCAGCATTCAGAGACTCAAAGACAGTTTCGCTTCATTATAAAAAGGGCTTTGAAAGAAACACGTACAGAGCTTGTTGATACGAGCAAATATGATAAGTTGAAGTTGGAAGTTGAAAAAGTAAAAACAAGTAAAAAACTGGTTGAACAGCAGGCGTTAGAAATCGAACGCCTTTTGAATGAGCACTTTATTTTGCCGAGAGCCGCTGAAAGTCCTGAAGCTGCTGTTCAGCGAGAGATTGATCGCCTGGATAATGTCAGATGTGAGCTGCAGCAATTGAAGAGACAAAGCAAAGCAATTCCGACAAAAGTGGCACAAGATAAATTGTTGCAAGACTTTTTGACATCTAAAGGTATTATTTTGCAAAAAGAAAGCGTAGATCAGGTGATGAAAAGAATAGGTGCCAATTTAGAAGCCATCCGTCTAAAAGAGCTTGAGATTCGCACTAAGTACACAGCTGTTCAAATCGCTGAAATCATACAAAGAACTACTTGGGTAACTATTACAGCCAATGAAAGTCCACGCGATGCGATCGCAAGATACATTCGAGCATTTAAAGTGATTCAAAGTACAGTTGAAGAGATGCAAAATGCCAATAAAAGCGAAGAAGAACTGAACGCCTTTTTAGAAACAAAATCAATCTTACGACAAATTGAAACGCCTGAGCAAGCTTGTGAGAGACTACTTGATGACTATAAATCAGTGAAAGGTGAGGTTCAAAAACTCGTTCAAGCCAAGAAAAGAACAGCAGAAATTATCGCTTATTTAAAAACGAAGTCTATTGTGTTGCAACCTGCCCAGACTGCAATTGAAGCAATTGAAACAGCGAAAACTTCACGTACATTTACTTCTGAAGAGATTGCTTCAATGGATGTTGCTCCATATGCTGCAATGTTTGATCGAGCAATTTTTCGAATAGTTGAAATGGCAACGATTGAATTTGCAAATAATGGTAATGAGATATTAATTCTTGTACATCATCCTGATGATCAGCCAGAAGATTTGAAATTATCAAAGGAAAACAACATTTTCGGCCTTTTCGAAGCAGCCACAGCAGTTCATGATAGCATCTGCAACATCTCTACTGAAAAGATGCACGTGCTGCGTTGGCTTTTGACGCATAAAGACCTTGATCCAACGCAAGTTTTTGACCCTTCTGAAAAAAATGTACCTCCAAGCACTAGCTTACGTCCATCCGTAGTTATTAAAGGTGCAAAGCTCATTAAGTCGATCTATAACAAAATAGTCGAAGTGCGCCAGAATCTCATCGATCGCCGTTTACGAGCCGAAGGAGGTTGGGGCGCTGATTTTACTCAGGCTTTCCAAGCACCTTAGACGGTTTTATAATTCAGGTGGTGGTGCTTCAGGCATTTTGGGCGGGGGATTGCCATAGTATTCACTATTTTCATTCCAGGGTATGACATACTGATAGCCACTTTGCTTATCCTCGTAAATTTTCTGCTGACTCTTTTGTTCTCTTTTTTGCCTTTCATTGTACTGCTCATTTTGATTTGTGCTGCTTTGTTCTGGCTGATAAGTTGTATCATCAGCAAAAGCCACTGTGAAAAAAGGCACACAACTCAGACTCAATAAGACTAATACCAATTTCTTTTTCATAACTATTCCTCTGTTTATAATATTTTATTACAATAAGATTGATTTACATTCAAGCGAGAAATCAGATGTATAAGACGAAAACATCCTAATACTTTATATATTATACAATCCAATAGTGATGTTTTAACTGGTAACCAAGATTAATGTTAAAAAATAATTATTTAATTCTTTTAAAATATTAACTATATGTTATTATAAAGAAAAATATTAGTTACTACCAGGAGGTGGTTATGGCTGCAGTCAATAAGAATAAAGACTCATCAAAAAGTAAGTCTCAAGAGTCAGAAAAAGTGGTTTTTTTCCCGAAAGAAGTGCAAAAGTTTGCAGAAAAACTAGTTGTAGACCTCTTGGGGATTGAAAAGGAGGCCGAGTACCATAAAAAGATTTTGGACTTTGTGCCGCACTCAGATCAGATAAAGGCAAAAACAACAGAACTCATTGTTGATATGAAGCGGAAAATTGAGCATGGCCAGCAAGTGATAAAAGCTGCCTTTCAAGCGCAAGATAAACAAGCACTTACTTCTTCTTCAAAAAATGCAGACTTTGCCGTTTGGGAAAGAATTAAGAAAAATCTGCAAGAGAAGGGAAAAAATCCTGAATATCTTGAACATTTAGTCATTCAAAAAAAATCACTACAAGAGACTGTCAATATTCCGTGGGATTTTATGGATCGCGCCTACCAAGTAGGTATTCAGTGCATTAAGGAAAGTAAGTATGAAGATGGCCTTTGCGCTTTTATGTTCCTGCGCTTTCTTTGCCCTTCAGTATTTGAATACTGGGCAGGCGAGGCCACATGCTTACAAAGTCTTGGGAAGTGGGAAGAAGCCATGAATACTTATTTTGTAAGCTTAGTCTTCAAACCTAAAAACCCGCTCATTTTCTTTCAAATCGCCAACTGTTGCCACCAACTGCAACTACGTGATAACTGCAACAATGCGCTTGACTTATGCATTGAATATGCAGGGCATGAGAAAAATGGAGCGCCACTTGCAAACCTTGCTCGCCAAGTAAAACAAGCTGTTGCTGCGTAAACTTTTTCAGCCTCCTACACAGTCAACCGTGACTTTGTAGGTGGTCTCTTTACAAGATTACTAGTGTTACTCATTGAGGTAGTTATGAAAAAAAAGAGTGATAAAATTCAAAAGAAAGCAAAAGAATATAAAGTAGTTCGCAAAAAAGAAGAGCATCACGAAAAAATCTTGACGGCCGAAGGCTATCGAAGAGCTATGTTGAAAAAATTGAATATGGAAAAGTAATCATAAAATGGAAAAATTCAAAACGTTTGATATTGCTGAAATCCCAACAAATTGTCCACTTGCCTTCTATCCTTGCATGATTATTGTGCAGGCAAGCTCACACTCGCAAGATCAAGCAAACAAGTTCATGAAAGAGGTTAATGGCAGACCACTTTTAGCCTATTTAATTGAAAGGCTACGCTATGTTCAGCATATTGAAGGCATTGTAGTTGCTACATCTACAAGTCCTATCGATGATCAAGTGGCTTCCTTTTGTAAAGAACATTCACTACATTCCTTTCGCGGCTCGGAAGATGACGTTTTACAACGCTTTTACATGGCTGCCGAGTCATTCGATCTTGAGGTAATTGTAAAAATTAATGCTGATTCTCCTTTGATTGATCCAAAGCTGATTGACAAGGCGCTTTTTTGTATGCGCTCACACTACGATGAGTTAGATTATCTTTCCAACACATTACAGCTTACATTTCCAAAAGGAATGGAAGTTGAAATTTTTCGCTTCGAAGCCTTAAAACAGGCAGTCTTTCATGCAAAAGATGTCAGTGCTCGAAATGAGGTTACGCCCTTCATCACAGCACACCCTAAAAAATTCCGTTTAGGCACTATTTTCCAAAAAGAAGATCAGTCAGGCTACCACTTAGCGTTGACGGCACAAGAAGATGTTCAGCTGATCAAAAAGGTCATTCAAGAGCTGTATCCGATCAAGCCAGAGTTTACACTCGCAGATGTCATACGTTTCGTATCGGCTTCTGGAGTATGTGTTGATTGATTTTAACCCACTCAGGCTTCTTTTCTAATAAAGCTACAATATCTGCTAACGTATAGCTAGAATTTGCAGGGCAGAAGTGTTCTATGATGTGGCGTATAAGCTGGAAATCTTCTTTTGTATCAACTGTCAACCGATAGCGAGATAAGTCAGTGCAGCTTGTCTTATTCTGAATGCGAAATTGATCAGGATGGCGATACATATAAAGCGTGACATGTTCACGATCGTCACTTGCTGTAGCCAGTTCTTGTGCCTTTTTTAGAGCCTCAAATGAGAAGATTTCCACATCCATGCCACGAGGATAGCTTCGGACTATGCTGGTCGAAAGATAATCGATCTTGTCAGCTTCACTCTTATAGGCTCTGATGACCTCATCGATAATTTGAGGATCGATTAAAGGGCAGTCGGCTGTGATGCGAACGATGGCAGTTGGCTGTCTGATACTCGCTGCAATAAAATAGCGTGCTAATACATCCTCTTCTGGACCACGAATGCAGGCTATATTGCGCGACTTACAAAACCGTGCGACCAGGTCATCTTCTTCTTTCGTACTTGTTAAAATCACAATGGCAGAAGCTTCTTTAACTAACAAAAGGCGCTCTACAAGATATTCTAAGAGTGGTTTTCCGTTGACTTCGAGAAAAATCTTTCCAGGCAGTCTTGTAGAGCGCATTCTTGCCTGTACATAAAGTTCGATTTTATTTTCCAAGGATCAGATCCCAACTTACAGGTGTTGCTTTTTTAATTGCTGAGCTTGCTTTTGCTCCTATGACAACTTGGTAGTATTTAGGATGTAAACCAAAACCTGGGCGTACAGAGCGGATATGACTTTCTGTGATTAACTCACCCTTTTTTATATCTTTTACAAAGTACAGTGAGCGCCTCAACGAATGGGACGTTTTTTCTGTTGGATTCATTCCATACTCTACTTTTCCCTGTGCAAGAAATGCCCTTTGGCATTCATCTACAAGCATCTTAAATTCAGCAGGCTCTAGTGAGAATGCCGCATCCACACCACCATCTTTACGACTTAGCGTGAGGTGCTTTTCAATAAGTGCTGCTCCAAGTGAGATACTTGCAATACAAACGCCTATGCCGGGTGAATGATCGGAAAGACCTACAGGACAAGAAAAGTTAGCAGCAAGGTTCGGAAGCGTTTGTAGATTCATTGTCTCAGGCAAGGCAGGATAGGCGCTTGTGCATTTCAGTAAGACAAGCTCTTTACAGCCGGCATTTTTGGCTACTTGTACTGCCTCGTCAATTTCAGCTAAGGTGGCAGCTCCGGTGGAGAGAATCAACGGCTTTTTAGTTTTTGCTACTTTTTCAATGAGCGGATGGTCAACAATTTCTAAGGAGGCAATTTTATAACAGGGTGTATCAAGGGTTTCTAAAAAATCGACTGCTGTGTGATCAAAGGGAGTACTGAAGGCGATAATGCCCAATTTTTTTGCATAATCATAGATGGGTTTATGCCACTTCCAGGGCGTTGAGGCCTCCTCATACAGCTCATAAAGGCTTTTTCCATACCAAAGGCTTTTTTTATCTTTGATCAGAAAATCACCTGTTTTCACCTTGAGTGTGATTGTTTCAGGCGTATAGGTTTGAAGTTTGATAGCATGGGCACCTGCGCGATGTGCTTCATAAACAAGCTTTAAAGCGCGCTCAAGTGATTGGTTATGGTTGCCTGACATTTCAGCAACAATAAAGGGTGGCTCTTTTGGTCCTATGGCTCTTTTTTTTATGGTTATTTGCTGTATCACTCTTTTTCAGCTCCTTTCCTTTCTTTACTTTTCATTTCTTTGGCAAAAAGTGCAAACAAATGGGAATTGTAAAAACTTCCATTTTTCAGTACATGATCATAGATGATGCCCTCTTTTTCAAAACCAAAGCTTGTAAGATCTGCCATCAACTCATATCTTGAGTAATAGCATTCGGCAGTTAGCTTATGAAGCTTAAGCTCTGTAAAAGCAATCTCTTTTATCACGTGTAAAAATTGCAAAAAGCACTCTTTAAAGGGGCGGCTTGCCTCTTTGATTGCGGTATCTAACAAAAAGGAAACTTCAGCTTGTCTTGCTTGCCAGTCTATGTGGACAAGGCCACCGTAGCCAAGGAGCTGCTCATTGTGAAGAATGGTAAATAAAATTTGGCGCGGCTGTTTTTCAGAAAAAGAGGGCAGGATGACAGTAGTAAAGTAGCTAGTCTGCTCTGCTTGTGAAAGGGGATGGTTTTGACGTAAAATAGCTGTTTGGCTATTTCTCCAGAGGCGAATTTGCTCCATGTCCTCTTGCCGTAGAGGAACAAAGGCATAGTGTAGGAGGGTATCGTAGCGTTTTTTCGCTAGGCACACGTACATAAAAGTCCAAGGTTCGACCAACAGTCTTCGTAAATGTTCTCTGGTAGCGTATAAAGTAGATCGCAAAAATTGACAAGTTGTATAACGCTAAAAGCATCAAAGATTAAGACATACTTCTCTTTGCTGACAACTTATGCAGTTATGCAGGCCCGACCCCATTCTTTCTGGCCCTAGTAGTAGTAGTAGTTCCACACGTCTCGCAAAGATGGAACGAAGTGTCGTAGTTCCTCTCATGCTATTCAAGTTGCGTGATGAAAGCAACGCAGAAGATACGCCTTTTGTTTCTAAGGCTACTATGGCAGCTGAGGTGACTTTCGGCGCATACGATGCAATTCGTGAACCTGCAGCCGACACTCTGCTGAATCCTCTTGGGCTGTTAGCCATGCCTCGGGTAAAAAAGAGTACTGCAAGATCACCTGCTGGTCCATCAAATGCTTTTAAAAACTGTCCAGCACTATATCCAAAACCATACATAGAGCTATTTTTATAGTCGAGTGCTTGGTTTTGACTGGCATCCACAAAACCCCTAGCGTAATCCCCAATCACATTACCAAATGATGCCCACGTAGATGGATCATAAAAGTCTATCAAGCCAGCTTGACTCAGCATCCCTTTACCTGCTGCAAGTCCTGTAAAAAGCATTGCTTGAGTACTGGTTTCATTTAGGCTGATTGGATCTGTGCTTTTGATGCGTGGTTGTGGCATATCACCTGCCTCAGGCTTCCCATCATCACCAAGATAGACACCAGCGCCATGTCCACATACACCGCCTATATAAAACCCGCAGTCGCTAATGTGACACATGCAGGGCCCATAAAGCGCTTTCAGCCCTGTGTCATCACTATAACGAAGTGGATTGTTATGTACATAGGCATACAGATTTGAGCCGTCAGCATACCCCAGTGGATCACGCGTCAGAAACCGCTTTGTTGAGGGATCATAGTGGCGATAGGAGAACATCACAAAACCTGAAACAGCATCTGTGCGTAAACCCCGATAACGAAATGGGTTTATATAACTTTTGTTTTCTGTTTGTCCAAAAGCCGTATACTCATAGGACTCTACACTCTTTTTTGAAACGGGATCTACAAGTGAGACAATGTTACCAAAAAGATCAGAGAGTGGAAGGTAGCGCTTGCCTTGAAGTTCTATGGCTGCAACACCCGTGGCAATTTCATCACTTATCGACTCCGGTACTTTGAGCTCCGTAATTTTTCCCGTCGCATCAAGCGCTCCTATTTCACTACTGCCAATGTAAAAATAGCGCTGTACTAGCCCATTTTCTTCTCTTTGCTGACAACGACCAAAAACATCATACTTGTAGCTGACAGGAACGTCGTTATTTTTTTGGTAAGCGGTGAGCTGCGCGTTTACATTGTAGGTAAGTTTCTCACTTGAGGTAGGTGATACCACCTCACAAAGGCTCCCTTGCTCATCATAGCGATACTCTCTGTCTCCTTTTCGAAGGAGTTGATTTAAAGCATTACAAACACCATCAGCTGCATTTTCTTTTGCATCATAGGCATAGATGCAAGAGGTCGCGCTTTTTTCTTCTGTGAGTGCATTTGTAAAGTCATAAGCAAATGTATACTTTGTCCCTTGGCGCTCAATTTGTAGGGGGTTGCCTAAGGCATCACGGCTCAGTATCGCCTCGCTAAAATAAGGTGACTGTTTTGAGGTAAGTGCACCCTCTTTTGTGTAAGTCAGCTTCTGTATGGTATTTTGATCAGCAAGCTTTTGACTTGTTACAAGCCCTTGATCATTGTATTCTCTATTTTCAAGGCAGGAGTGTCTTTGAAGGAAATTTTTAAATCGCCTAGCTATCATTTTTAGCTTTGTACCCTCATACACATAATCGATAAAAGAGCCATCAGGCAGCTGGATACAGGTCATTCTACCAAGCTTGTCATAGATGTAGTACACTTTGTAGCTTCCGTAGGCATCGGTTATTTCTTCACTTGCAATCTGCCCACAATCGGTATACGTACGCCTCGTAAAAACGCCTTCTGTCGAAGTGCCTCCAGATAACTTCCCTGCGTTGCTATAGGTGTAGGTCGTAATACTGTTTGCGCAAGCTATTTTTACAAGATTCCCATCTGTATCGTAGCTAAAATGGCTTGTTTGTTGTGGCCGGGAAATTGATTCAAGAAGTCCTTGTTTTGAGTAGCTAAAATGCTGCGCGCGGGCCACATCAGTACCACAGGCTTCTTGCAGAGTGACTAGGTTGTCCATCGAATCATACTTCCACTCTGTGCGAATAGCTGGTGATTGCTTATTTTTACCACTTTCTACTGTTGTAGCCAGGTTACCCGCTGCGTCATAGAAAAGCTCTTTTTGAAAAAGAGGCGCCCCATAAGGGTCTTTGCAAGTCACTAAAACTACACGCTCCAAAGCATCCATAAAGAGAGTCGTGACAACACCTTGTGGATCGGTGATCACCTTTTCAAGAACATAGTTTCCCTGAGTAGCCGGATGTTCATGGTACTCAATATGCGTCACTCCCGTAGTTGTTGCAATCCGTACCGGTCTATTGCCCTGTACGTAGTCAATCGCTTCAAAGCTGTCACCTGTCATGATTTTTGCAACGTTGCCGAAGGCATCATAGATCATGCTTTGTTGATAGCTCACTGTTTTATCAGGCTCTTCAATCCAGCGTTCAATAATTTGATCAAGTGCATCATACTTGACACATTCAGCGAGGCTAAAAGACTTGCCGGTAACGAGGTTAGAAGCATTGTCGATAGAGCCTATTTTTTGGATTGGTCGTTGCAACAGGTCATACTTATAATCATACTTTTTCGTTTGTAAAGGCTCTTGTCGAAAGATACGCTCGTCAGCTGTTCCATCAGCTTTTAAAGTGTAGCGTTCAACTGCAGCAATAGTTGTGGGGCTCTTATACTGGTATTTGGTGAGTACTTTTTCTCGCTCAAGTTTGTGGGTGAGCAGGCCCTCTTCATCATAGCGAATACGCTCACAGGTAGCATCTGGGTAGCTAATCTCTAATGTTTTACCCTTGGAGTTACGGATATAGCTTGTGACAGAGCCTTTTGGATCTGTTCTACTTGTCATGCCATTAAAAATATCATAGGTAAAAAGTTCCTGCGGCTGTATCGGATAGCCCTGTTCATTCTGCACACGAGGATAGGTGATGGCGATAAGGCGCGAAAAGGCATCGTAGCTATACTCTGTCTGGCTGCCATAGCGATCTGTCGTTCTGATTATGTTGCCTTGAGAATCATATTCAAAGCTCTGAGTGACGATCCCTTCTTGATTTGGGTAGAGCTCATTTTTTACAACAAGGTTGTTCAAAAGATCATACTGAAAAGTAGTAATGCGGCCATTTGCGCACTCCTTTTTTTCAATCAGATTATCATTGGCATCGTAGCTATACAGAGTGACAGCACCTAAGGAGTCTACAGAGCGGGTAAGATTATGGTGCGCATCATAGGCAAATTCTTCGCTTTTTACTGGTGTGACAAGGTTAGTGTATATTTTATTTGAGATCAATCTACCAAGCTCATCATAGCTGTTTTGCGTACAGACAGGTGGCGTCGTTTCATCTGTTATTTTATTGGAGCGCTTTTCTTGGATAGTCTGAGTGTCAAGCGTGTGTAAAAGGTATTTTCTAGGCGACATCTCAACTACTGTTTTATAAGTACCATCATCATCTTCTTTACGTAGAAGCTGCCCTGTCTCATCGTCATATGAATAGAAAGTACTGTTAGTCATTTTGTTATCAATCCAAACAAACTCTCTTGCAAGAAGGTTTGTACCCATCTTATATTCGTAGGTAACAAAGCTCGTTTTACTGATCTGTTTATGGATGAGGTTATGAAAAATATCGTCTGAATAGGTGTACTGAGGCGCAATATCGTTGATTTTTGCAACGTCGTTAGTGTCAAGAATAATGCCCTGAGCAGAAGGCATTATCGGGCAGCTGAGAGTCTGCATAGCACTCAGTAGGCTATGCTTGTTGTATTGATATTTTGTTGCCTCAAGTACTTTGCCTTGGCCGTCGCTCACAGCATGTCCAAAAAGCTTTTTAGCCTTCCACACAAAACTGTCAGTACGATACAAACAGCTCTCTTGATATTTTTCAATCTTTGTAAGTTCTGTTTCTTGATGTCGAAATATCGTTTTATTCTGTTTTGCATCGAAAACATGGGTTACACCGGGCTCATAACGAAAAGTAAAAAGTGGTGTGGAAGAGTTGGGTGCAGTAAGAGCTTTTACTTTTCCCTCTTCATTGTAATCGATAGCCAAAAAGCGCCCTTCAGGTAGCTCTTTACGTACAAGGCGTGATTGGTAGTACTTATAGGAAATATCCGGTTTTTGCACTCTTTTAACAAAAGCTAATTTCCCATTTTGAAAGCAGTAAGAGACCAGTTTCAATTGCCCTGAAAAAACGTGAATAGCTTGCTCGTCATAAGCAAACGAGAGTGTGGCAAAAAGGCGCCCTTTTTTACTTTTCATTTGAAGGGCTGACAACCATCCGTTGCTATCATACAGATAGTGAATGAGGCTACCTTGAGGAAGCACTTCAGAAGTAAGGCGATAGCAATTGGCTTGCTCTGAAACAGGGCTTCCAAGCGGACCTATGTTATTAACAAGCACTTTTTCATAATTTCGTTTTGTTCCGTCTGACGCTGTCACTTGCAGGGTGTTCTTTTTTTCAGTACTTGCAATCAAGCAGTGGGAGAAAAAACTCCAATTGTCACGCGTGCTATCATAGGTTCGACTGAGGACAAATGGTTGCGGACAGTCGATGGCCAGGTCTTCTTCATAGTCGTGGTATGCACCTGTAATCACATCGACAGCATCATAGATACGTGTTGTAGAAGAGAGCTCTTCAGCCAGACCTTCAGTTGAATGAGAAAAAAGAAACAGAATACAGAGAAGAAGACTGTGCCGCAGAACAGACAAGAGCAAATTAGCACGCATAAGACAACACAGCCTCCCAATAAAATTAAGGCGGGCTGTCCAATCTATGCTTCGAAATTTTATTCAGCAATGTAAATTGTGCCTACTGCAACAGATTGACTACTTGTCTTCGTAAATGTTCTCTGATAGCGAATAAAGTAGATCGCAAAAATTGACAGGTTGTATAGTGCTAAAATAAGCCACGCATGGTCTGTCCTTTATAAAGCCCAACAACAAGATAGGTTGGTAAAACATAACCCAGCCAGTTAAGAACGATATTTACATACATCACAAATTTTGTGTCACCTGCTGCTGTGAAAAGACCAAAGAAGATCCAGCAAAAACCATCAAATAAAAAGAAAATTGACATCCAAAATGTGGCATTTCTGAGCGTAGTTAAAAATTCAGGAGTCAATATGCCTGCTGCTACATCATCTGAAAAAAAGCATCTTGCTACCAGTTCAATGTTACTCAGAAGAAGGGTGCTAAATGTCACGCAAATAATCGTGTGGACACTGCAGGCTGAGCGCAGAATTTTTGCTAGATACTGCTTTTGATCGGCACCATACACATTCGATATGATTGCAGTGGCCCCTTTTGCAAGGCCGTCAACCATGAAGTTGGTAAAGATAAAAAGGCTCTGCACTACTGTAGCACAAGTCATTGTGTTGCCGCCTGCCATAATCATAATGCGAAAGAAAATCACATGAGCTGCAACTTCCATACACCTGCCAACGCCTGAAGGTATTGCCAGATTTAAAAATTCACGAGTTAGCTTTTTATCAAAGCTAAATGAGGAGCTACCATATTTTTCTCGATTTTCTTTTTTTAAAAAGAGCAGTAAATAAATGAGTACTTGTACAGCTTGAGAAAGCCCTGTAGCTAATCCCGCACCTTTACAGCCCATTGCAGGAAAGCCATAAAGCCCAAATACTAAAATAATATCTAGCCCGATATTCAAAATATTACCAACGATCATCGTATAGGTAACTACTTTCATTTTTCCAGTGCCAATAAAAAAGCCGGCAAGGCCAATTGCGCCTACACAACAAGGAGCGAAGTTACTCGTGGCTATAAAATAGTCCGATTCAAGCGCAGTATTACCTGTCCCGTGAAATAAAAGGGGAGCCAGCATGCGAGACAAAAATAAGTAGGGAAGAATCATAAAAAGACAAAGCCACAACATCTGCCAGACAGGAGTCGCAACTTTTTTTAAGTTGCCTTCCCCATTAAACTTTCCCACAAATACTTCTGTTGTCTGAGCGATGACCATAGGAAATACCATGAGACCCCAGCTTGAAATGCCACCGATTGCAGCAGCGTTCATGCTGGCCACCGAATGGTGAGCCAAAATAAGACGATCAGAAAAATACATCAAGCTTGCAGAAAAAAGCCCCAGCATCAGTGGCCAAGAAAGTGCCCACACTTCTTTCAAAGAGCCGATAGCATGCTTCGTGAGCTGGTAGACAGGGCGCAATTGAGTGTTCATAAAGCTTTTAAGTTTTAATTACTGCTACTTTACTACGTTTTGATTGTGAGTAGTAGATTGCCTCATCAAGCTCACCTTCACGTTTTGCTACATAAACTGCGCAGACTGCATCACCTGTGATGTTCAACGTCGTTGTCGCCATATCGCGAAGCCGGTCAATGCTGGCTAAGATCGCAATTCCCTCAAGAGGGATGCCAACCGATGAAAAGACGATTGACAGCATGATCAGCCCCGCACCTGGAATACTTGCAGTGCCAAGCGTTGCTAAGATAATAGTTGCGGAAAGTAAAATCATATGCTGTAAATGCAGCTCTATACCATAAGCTTGAGCAAGAAAAATGGTACTCATAGCTTGGAAGAGTGCTGAGCCGTTCATATTCAAAGAACAGCCAAGCGGCAGGACAAAGTTTGCAAGTCCCTTTGAAATTCCAAGTTTTTCAATTGAACATTGAATCGTTGCAGGCAAAGTAGCAGAACTGGAACAGGTGGAGGCTGCCGTTCCAATGGCTTCCAGCATCCCTTTAAAGAAGGGTAGAGGGCTGAGCTTTGCCATAAAAAAAAGTATGCTACAAAAGACCACTCCCATAAAAATTAGTGAAGCCGCGTAGTAACAGAGCAGAAATTTCAGCACCGGAAGCAGAAGTTCAAGACCAAACGAGCCGCATGCCCAGGCCATGAGAGCAAACACACCAATAGGGGAGATGGCCATCACCATTGAAGTGAGTCGAAACATGCAGCTTGCCAGCGCATCAAAACAGTCAACGAGTGGCTTTGCTTTTTGGCCAATAAAATTCAAAGCAGTGCCAAAAAGAGTAGAAAAAACAATGATTTGTAAGATATTACCTTCAGCAAAAGCTGCTATCGGGTTTTTAGGCACAAGCGACAGTATCAATTCAGCCATGGATGGCAGCTCTTTTACTTGCAGCACACTCGCTTGAGCAAAATGAAGGTTTTTCCCAAGTTCGATATATGAGGCAATGCCAATTCCTAAGGCGATAGCAATAAGTGTTGTGACGCCATACAAAAGTAGCGTAATACCACCTATACGGCCCAATTTTTTAGGATCGGGGGTACTAGTAATTCCTAGGATCATTGAAGAAAAGACTAATGGAACAATCAGCATATTAAGCAAGTTAATAAATAAGGTACCGATTGGTTTTAAAATGCTTGCTGTGGGGCCAAGTATAAAGCCGGTAACAGCACCTAAAACAATGGCAAGTAAGATTTTAGCCCACAACTTCATGTCTTATTCCTTTTCCTTATTGGCTTAAAAATAAATGAGCTCTATTATAGCGTGAACCCATCCTTTCCGGCAAGGATATTGTGCAAAATAATTTTTTGAGACACGTGATTGAAATACACTAACTGGCAAGCACTTGATAAAGTAGTGGCAGGCTGTACGCAAAGTACACTTGCTCCCCTTTTTTGCCTGCTCATCAAAGATGAGTTTGAACGAAAAGAGGCACTGCACTTTCTTTTGCTGCGTCTCAAAGCTATTTTAGGAAAAAATTTCCCAAAGGTACAGCACGTTACTCCAGAGGAGTTAGCAGAACATAAAGCCTCTTTTTCTCTCTTTTCTACCCACTGTATTTTGCATATTCAAAACACGCAAGATCTCGACACCACTGAGTTACAGCTCATTGAAGAGCAGTTGGCCCACCTGAACAATAACAACATTCTTATTTTGACAGGAAAAGATCTTCCCAGCGCTCTCTGTAAGAAAATAGAGGCAAATCGTGCTTCATTAATTCTAGAAATTGCTGATGTGAAACCGTGGGAAAAACAGGCCAAAGTTGAAGAGTGGATCAGATCCTATGCTAGCAAAGAGAAAAAAACACTTCAAAAAGAGGCTCTACAGCTACTTGCTAAAGAGTTTCAGGATGAGCGATTTACTTTGAAAGAAGAGCTCGACAAACTGTTTACCTACACAGCTGACAAGAGTGAGCAGATAACGCTAAACGATGTACGTGCTATTGTCAGTTTGTCAAATAAAGCGATCATCTGGCAACTCTCAGAAGCTGTACTTGCCAAAGACAAAAAGCTTGCAATCACCATTTTACAAAGCCTACAAGAGGGCGATGGAGGAGGTGGAGGAGAATTTCATCCTTTACAGATCTTGCGCTACCTTAGAAATCAGGTACATAACGTTCTTGAGATGAGCTCGCTTATAGATGATCAAGTTCATCCAGACACAATCATGAAGCGCTTTCCGACGATGAAAGGGAAAAGCTTTGAAAAAAATCTTGAATTTGCCAAGCGCTATGGAACAAATGATCTTATCCGTGCACTTATCGCCATTGATACTTTGGAAGTCGACTTAAAAAATTCAGCAAAAGATGAAAATCTAGCACTTGAGATGCTGATTGTATCGTTATAGGGAGTCAAAAAATGCTCTATTTACTGCCTAATGTATTTGACGAAAGTCAGGATCATCACACGCTTCTTCCACAAAGTGTCGATAAAGCTGTGAGCTGTATTGACGGCCTAATTGCCGAAAGTGAAAAAGAAGCACGCCGCTATCTCAAACGCTTTCAGACGAAAAAGCCACTCCAGCAAATGCCTATTCTCTTACTAAATGAACATACGCAAGATAAAGATTTAACTGCTCTGCTTGATCCCATTAAAAAAGGGGAGTGCTGGGGGCTCATCTCAGACGCAGGGCTGCCTTGCATTGCAGATCCCGGTGCAAAGCTTGTCGCTCTTGCACATAAACTTCAGATCAAAGTTGAAGCCTTCACAGGCCCAAGCTCCATCGTTTTAGCTCTCATGCTCTCAGGCTTTTCAGGGCAGCGCTTTTCTTTTCATGGCTACCTGCCCAAAGAAGAAAAAGAGCGCAAGCGCCAGATGAAGCTCTTAGAAGAAGATGCTAAAAAATTTGGCAGGACACACATCTTCATCGAAGCTCCCTACAGAAGCCAGTCACTCTTTACAGAGCTTGTAGGGCAACTCCATGATGACACACTGCTATGTGTTGCTTGGGACCTTACCATGCCCACACAAGGCGTTATCTCAAAGTCCGTGAAAGCCTGGAAGGCAGGTGAGCCTTTGCAGCTTGAAAAAAGGCCAGCGATCTTCCTCTTTGCTATTTGAATAAATGTAATACATTTTTATAAACAACTCTAAAATACTAGATTTACATATAACACATTTACTTGAAAAAAGCTATTATGTAAAATGTGCTATTATTTATATTTCATGAAGGATGTTTGTTTATGATTACTAGTATAAATTCAGATTTACTTAGTTTAACACCGCTAGTAAGCAGTAGTACTGAAAATAAAAGCGCTTCTTCCATAGTTCAGGCGAAATTGAAAGATCCTCGATTAGCTGAAATTATGTCATCGCTCGGCTCAAACTGCACTATTGGTATCGGCAAAATTATTAAGTCTTATACTGGTGATTTAGAGGGGAATGATCTTATCATAGAGACAATTCAATCAGCAATCAAACAAGAACCTGCTATTCCTACCGACCTTTGTAAAATCATACAAGAGTATTTGGGTAATCACGGAGAGGCGATGATCGAACAGTTCGTAAGAGGCCTCCAAGCCTTGCGAATTCCCGGCTTACAGCTGATCTTTATTCCTACAGGTGCGTTTGAGCAAGCAAAAGCCCTTTTACAAGAAAACCGCATTGATAAAACTGCTATTACAACTCTTGATTTATCAGGTATTGATTGGCATATAAGACACAGGATGTCTGGGACGCGAGATCGTGCGGAAATTAATAGGGAAGCGCGTATGAGAGACTTGTGCAACCAAGATCATAGGCATGTTCTTCTTCTTCTCATTCAAGAGATAGCTCCAAATTTAAAACACCTTAAAATGACAAAGTGGATATATAATGAACCTAATAATTGCGTTCGTCTTTCAGGAATCACTCAAAATTTAACACAGCTCAGAATAACAGATGTGAGTCATAATGAAGCTGATACCTCTGTTCATGATGGGTATGGATGGGCAGTTGTCGATAAGATGCACCACAGTTTAGGTACGTTTACCGGGCTAGAAACTCTTGAAGTCAGTTATGATGATCTTGTGGTTCATACTGAAGGCTACTTCCTGAAAAAACTCTCTGCTAGCCTATCAAGACACGAAACAAAAGCAGATGAAGTATCTTTCCCAAAGTTGAAAACTATACGCGTAATCGGTGGTACTCTTTCAGCTGCAACGCAAGATGACTTGAAAAGAGCAAGACCAACACTTATGATTGAATGCCTAAATAATTAGAGCAAAACCATAGTTTTTTTATTAGATTTACCATTTAGATTGAAATAAATTATTTATAGTGTTATAATAAATCTATATTAATATCAATTGCGAGGTAATTCTATGGCATCAGTATCAATGAGTGCAGCAGCAAGTGCCGCTGCCTATCCAGTTACAGAGTTACGCGGAAATGCGAATATCCTTGCACATGCAAGAAAACAAGGCTTTTTGCATCAACCAGGTGAAGTAACGAAAGAACAAGTAGAAAAAATTACAAAGCTGATTTCAGAGATTGTCATGAATCCAAGTAATCAACAAACGGCACTGGCAAACTTTCAAATGATGTTGAGTGATGATGCAGGCATGCAGATAAGGAAAGCAGCAGTTGACACTGCAAGTGCCGCTATGGGCAAGCCAATGCGTGCGTTGATGAATGCTACAGCAGGCTTCTTTAAAGGCGATTTACAGATCAAACTGAAAAGCATGTTTGAGATGATGGCAAAAATGTTTCCCGCAAAGGCAACTTCTCTTAATCCTATGCTTGAAATCGGCGTAAAAATGGCTGTTATGCCAAAAATGGATGACTTGCTTGCAAGTGTTGAGAAAATTTCTCGCGCCTACATTGGTAACTTGATTGCCAGAGAAAATGCGTCAGCAGAAGCTAGCGCAACAGTTGCTGCACCTGTAAAAAAATAGTGCCGTTACAGCGCTCTTTCCTAAGAAAGAGCGCTTCTTTTTTTCTTTTCCTGATTTTTTTATTGCAGTTAAAAAAATAATTAGTATATGTAGATAAAAACCCTAATTTTGTGTGCGACATGCGCTTTATCTACTTTCTTCTTGTTTTTATCGTCCTCTTTTTGGCTCTTTTACTTAACATGTATTTCTTTTCTTAAGTCTACAGAAGCTCTGAGGCAACATGGTCGTAGAAAAATATGCCTTTTTTTGAGAGATAAAGTCGCTCTTTTTTATGGCAGAGCAATTCAAGCTCTTCTAGTTTTTGAATGGATGTGACAGTTTCATCTTCTAATGTACCAAAGTCATTTAAATCAACGCCCTGCATCAACCGTAAATGAAGAGCTAGCAATTCACGCTTCCTTTTTCCCGGCGAAATTTCTTCCGTAAAATCAATCGCAAATTTTCCATCTTCTACCAACTTGGCATAGCGTGTTAGATTAGCAACATTACGAAACCGCTTGGTCTCATAAAAACTAAATGCCGAAGGCCCAAGGCCTAAAAATGGACGACCTATCCAGTAACCAATGTTATGGCGTGAAAAAAGAGAATTTTTGCAAAAGGCCGAAATTTCATACTGCTCAAAGCCGCAGCTTTGAAGATCTGCAATTGCCTTTCCATACATCTGTCCGCCAGTTTCTTCATCTGGCATTAGCTTTCGAAGCTCACTTTCTTTTTTAGCAAAAGGGGTGTAAGGCTCGATAGTCAGGTTATATAAAGACAGATGTGTGAGGGGGAGTGTAGGTATCTTTTCAAGTGACTTGTTCCAGCTTGAAAGCGTTTGGGTGGGTGTTTCATACATCAAATCAATGGAGATATTCTGAAAACCGGCCTCATACGTTGCAAAGATAGCCCTCTCAGCTACTGAGGATTGATGTTTGCGGCCCAGAATTTTAAGCTCTGAATCTTGAAAGCTTTGCACGCCAATGCTAATACGATTTACACCCGCATGCAAAAAATCACGCATGGCTTCAACCGTTACATTTTCAGGGTTTGCCTCTAGTGTGATTTCACAATCAGCTCCAATTGGATTCACTTGACAAATGGCATCAAGCAGCTTTTGAATGCGCTTTGCACCAAATAAAGAGGGTGTTCCTCCACCAAAGTAAACAGAGACCAATTTTTTGCCGTAAATAGCCTCCTTCCAAAGAACTATCTCTTTCAATAATGCCGAAAGAAGCAGATCCTTCAAAGGTTCTTTATCTAAGACTACATAAAAATGGCAATAGGGGCATTTGTATGTACAAAAGGGGATATGCACATAAAGACTAAGATCACTACCACTCATCTGCATCAGGGTCAATGATACCGCCTCTTTTCCAGCGGTTTCTATCGCTGAAATAAGACTCGTCTTCTTCGTCCTCGTCCTCGTCTTCTTCCCCGCCGCCCTCTTCAGCTGCATCAGCTTCATCAAATTCTGCGGTTGTGTAGTACTCTTCATCAGTCTCATCTTCTACAGTCGTCTCTTCACTGATGTAGGTGTGCATCTCAAAGCCGCCCTCTGTAAGCCCAGCTCCGGTCTCATGGACATCCACATCAGGGATGGTAGGCATTTCGTTGTAGGCGCCTTTTGCAGGGGCACGCTTCGGGGCTATGAACTCTTCGGCCTCACCACCTTCCTTAAGAAACTGAAGTCGCTCTTTTTCTTCTTC
>JAHFTM010000078.1 GCA_023269335.1 Chlamydiia bacterium | reverse complement strand
TATAGTTGTGAGCAAATCTACCTCCCAATCTTGCTCCAAGACGTGTTTCTTTTAGAGCGATGGATGCAGAGCCAGCAGCAAGTGACTGCCCGCCTGAGGCAAGTGTTGTAGCTACATGTTTTGTAGGTCGGTACATATACTTGTAAGCTGATCGTACACCCAATCTTGCGCTTTTAACAGCAGCCGATGCAGAACCAAGAGCAAGTGATTGCCCACCTGAAGCGAGTGTTATAGTTACATGCTTTGTCGGGCGATATCCCAGATTATAAGCTAACTGAGAGCCAAGTCGTGCAGCTTTTACTGAAGTAGAAGCAGAACCAAAAACAAGTGATTGTCCACCTGAAGCAAGTGTAGTAGCCACATGCTTTGTCGGGCGATACACGCACTGATAAACAGACCTTACACCTAGATATGCACCTTTTACAGCAAGAGATGCTGAACCGAGTACAAGTGATTTTGTACTCGCTGCAAGTGTGCTAGCAGCATAGGGAGTAGCTGTTTTAATGGCCCATTTGGGAAGTTCTACTAAAGTTAAATAGGTAGGGATAGTGGGAATGTAGCCAGCGCCACGCATTACAGCTGCAGCTCCACTGAGTACAGTTTGGGTGGTGCCGGGGTTTAAAGCCGCGGCTGTCGATCCCAGCATGCTTCCAGTTGCCACAAGAAGTCCGCCAGCCACCACCACTTTTCCAGCAAGTCTTGCATTTTTCCACGAGATGTTTTGTGTCGTAAAAATTTGATCGAGAAGGCCTTTATTTTCTGCTGCCTGTGCAACTCTTTGATTTGCACTCATGGCCGCTGCAGTGGTATCTGCACGGCTGTGATGTGCAGAGTAAGTAGGACCTACGGACATAAAGTACCTCATATTTATAAGATGATTTTTATTAAAAAATTAAATGAATTATATTTAACGTAAGTAATTAATTCCATAATAAAGTTACAAACGGTTGTTTGTTGAGTGCTGTTTAAATAGTCTTTATAATGAATGAAGTGGTAGTCCTAAACAGGTAGTGGTTTTAAATTGTTGTTATATTGCAGATAAACATCTTTATCAACCCGATTTAGTCAGCAAAAAAGAGAGAATGGACAAAGGCTTCGGGCTCAAAGAGCGAGAGGTCTTCAACGCCTTCTCCTGTACCTAGGAATTTAATCGGAATACCAAGCTCTTTTTGAATAGCAATTGCGGTGCCGCCTTTGGCAGTGCCATCAAGCTTTGTTAGCACAAGTCCTGAAAGGGGCGTGAATTCACGGAATGTTTTGGCGTATTGCAGTCCATTTTGACCAATGGTAGCATCGAGGACAAGAAGCGTTTCGTGAGGTGCATCTGGAACAAATTTTTGAATGGAGCGTTTGATTTTCTCAAGCTCTTTCATGAGGTGCGTTTTGTTTTCTAATCTGCCAGCAGTGTCGATAAGTACATAATCAGAGCCTCTCGCTTTTGCCGCTTGCAGGGCGTCAAAGACGACCGCTGCAGGATCAGCGTTATAATTGCCACTGATAATCTCAATGCCCAGTTTTTTTGCCCAGATGCCAAGCTGCTCTTGCGCGCCTGCTCGGAAGGTATCGCCTGCCGCAAGCAGCACTTTTTTGCCATCGTTGATTAAAAGGTTGGCAAGTTTGGCAATGAAGGTAGTCTTCCCGTTGCCATTTGTGCCTACGACAAGAACAACAGTAGGCTCGCCTGCAACTTTTGTGGTTTTTAAGCTGTAGTCATGAGACTCATGCTTTAAAATGGCTACAAGTTCGCGCTCTAAAAAGGAGAGTATTTCAGGGGCTTTAGCCTCAGGATTTTTACGCGCGAACTCTTTTGTTTTTTTAGTTAGCTCCTGGGCAGTTTTTACACCAAGGTCAGCCTCATAAAAAATCACTTCCAGCTCTTCTAAAAGTGCTTCGTCAATTTTTCTGGAAAAAAGCGTGTGCAGACGGTCAGCAAAGCGGTCGCGTGTTTTTTTTAGTGCTGATTTGATGGCTTGATAGCCACTTTTCAAAAATTGAAGTACCATAGTGCGCAATACTATAGCAAAATGGTCAAAAATCTGCGATATCAATAATTATGAGCAGGATGTTTATGTCAACTCATCCTGCTCAAAACTAGCAAATGTCGATTTTGAGCAAGATAGCTGTTTTAAGAGTGACTAAGGAATCGTACTTTGTAATGCTTGCTTTTGCTTTTGGAGCTCAGTGAGTAGCGAATCGATTTCCTTGAGGCGCGCTTCTACATCTTCTTGTGAGGAAACATCGCCCTCATAAGTCATCCAATTATGGTTAAATTCTTGACGCATTGCCTCATCATTTGCTTCATAGACTTGTGCATTTAAAACTTCTTGCTCATCTTTTAGTTGTTTGATTTGAGCATTCATTTTTGCAAGAGCTTCTTCTTGGGGCGTCAGTGGCACGCCTTTTGATAAGGTAGTAGATGCGGATGAATTTGCAGGTGCACATCCACTGCAAGCACTCAGCGCGATACCTAGAGAAAAGAGTATATTTTTGGACAGCATAAAATCTCCTCGTTTGTTTTATTGATCTATTGTATAACAAAAATTTTTAAATGTTTGCAAGAGTGTTCTTTGCTGCGGTGGCTTTTTTAAAAATTGTGGTGCCATAGCTTACAATAAGTTAGCATGAGGTAAAGATGACAATACAATTTCTAAGGGCCTATGGAACTCCATGAATTTCAGGCAAAAGAGCTTTTACAAAAATTTGGCATTCCCATGCCCCCATTCTTTGTAGCAAGCTCTCTTTTTGAGGTAGAAAATATCATCCAAGATCAGGCACTTGATAAAGCTGTCGTTAAAGTGCAGGTGCATGCCGGTGGACGAGGCAAGGCAGGCGGAGTAAAAATTGCTCAAACCCCAGAAGAGATTGTAGAGGCTGCTAAAAAGCTTTTGGGGATGAAGATTGTCAACGAACAAACAGGTCCCGATGGGCTTGTAGCCAATAAAATTTTGCTATCCCCACTTGTCAGTTTTTCTAAAGAGTACTATGTGGGCATCACCATTGATCGCAAAAAAGCGGAAGTTTCACTTCTCGTGTCGAAAGCTGGCGGTACAGAGATTGAACAAGTAGCCAAAGGCACACCCAGCCATATTCATGTAGAGCCCCTTTTCAAGGATACAGGGCTAGCTTTAGAGCAATTCGAAAGGGTAGCTTGCTTTCTTGGCTGGCAGGGTACCATTCAAGAAGAGGGAAAAAAGATTATTGAAGGATTAATTCAGGCCTTTTTTACCTATGATGCCACTCTTTTAGAAATCAATCCACTTGTAGAAACTAACGAGGGGCACCTTACAGCAGTCGATATGAAACTGAGCGTGGATGATAATGCCCTTTTTCGTCAGCCGAAAGTAGTTCAGATGTATGATGTCACTCAAATCAGTCCACAAGAGGCTTTGGCCAAAGAATTTGACTTAGCTTTCGTCAATTTAAAGGGTACCATCGGCTGTATGGTCAATGGTGCAGGGCTTGCTATGGCAACGATGGATCTGATCTATTTTAAAGGTGGCAAACCGGCAAATTTTTTAGATGTCGGTGGTGGAGCAACACAGGAAAAGGTGTGCAGTGGTTTTAAACTTCTTCTTTCAGATCCTCAGGTTAAGGCTATCTTAATCAACATTTTCGGCGGCATTATGAACTGTGCCACCATTGCTTTAGCGCTGAAAGAGGTTTTACATGGTGAGAAGGTCAAGATACCCATTGTCTGTCGTATGGAAGGTACGAATGTGGACGAGGCGAAAAAAATTTTACACGATTTTTGCCCTAACGTGCTTGTCTGTGATACATTTGATGGGGCAGCTGAACGTGTTGTCAAGTGTGCTAAGGGATAATAGGGTGTTCATATGTCAATTTTCGTGAGTAAAAAAAGTAAGGTTATCTGCCAGGGCATCACCGGAAAATCGGGAAGTTTTCACACAAAACAGTGCTTAGAGTATGGCACAAATATAGTTGGTGGTGTGACACCTAAAAAAGGTGGCCAGGAGATTTTTGGTTTACCTATTTTTGAAAACTGCCAAGAAGCAAAAGAGAAGACTGGTTGCGATGTGTCAATGATTTTTGTGCCGCCCCCTTTTGCTAAAGAGGCTATTTTAGAAGCTGAGCGCGCCGGTATTGAATTGATTATCTGTATCACCGAAGGCATTCCTGTGCAGGATATGTTGGAAGTAAAAAATGTCTTTAAAAAAAGTGCCAAAAGCCGCTTAATAGGCCCAAATTGCCCTGGAATTATCACTCCAGGGGAGTGTAAGGTAGGCATCATGCCAGGCTATATCCACAGGCCAGGCAGCATAGGTGTTGTCTCGCGCTCAGGCACACTTACTTACGAAGCTGTCTATCAAATCACTTCCCAAGGTCTTGGACAAAGTAGCTGTGTGGGAATAGGCGGCGATCCCTTAAATGGCACAAATTTCATTGATGTGCTCACTCTCTTTGAAAATGACCCTCAGACTGATGCTGTAGTGCTTCTTGGAGAAATTGGCGGCTTTGCTGAAGAAGAGGCAGCAGAGTGGATGAAGCGACATTTTTCAAAGCCAGTAGTTGCTTTCATTGCAGGAGTGACTGCGCCTGTTGGAAAAAGAATGGGTCATGCTGGCGCTATCATTTCGCAAGGCTCAGGGACTGCTGAAAGTAAAATTTCAGCGCTCAGAAAAGCTCATGTACACGTAGTTGAAAACCCAGCAGACATAGGTCAAAGGGTTGCTGAAATTATAGGTAAAAAAGAACAAGGGAACAAATGATTACACTATTTAAAAAAATACCCCTATCCATACAGCCTTCTTTTTGGATTCTTTCTTTCTTCATTGGTTTCCTCAATTCAACTGCCCCATTGCAGATCTTTTTTTGGATAGGTGTGGTACTGCTTTCAGTTGTTGTTCATGAGCTTGGACATGCTCTAACTGCGATCTACTGGGGCCAGCGCGTGCGCATTGAACTCACTGCTTTTGGCGGCGTTACCATTCGCGAGAAAGGGGCGGAACTTACGCCACTAAAAGAGTTTTTTTGTATTGCTATGGGGCCACTTGCTGGTTTTTTACTTGCTGCTGTTGTCTATATCATCCCAGCAAGTTCACAGGCAGTTGCCAGTGCTCTTTACACTATTGTAGTTGCGAATATTATCTGGAGCATGCTGAACCTTTTGCCGGTCCATCCACTTGATGGTGGAAAGCTGATGGCGATTGTCTTTGAAAACTTCTTTGGCCATGCAGGCTTGCGCTTTTCTTATTTTTTGAGTGCGCTCCTCGCAATTGTATTTGGCCTCACATTCATGATCCTTCATTCTGTTTTGATGAGCTCCTTTTTTCTCTTATTTGCTTTTGAAAGTTTTCGTGCTTGGAAGCAAGCTAAGTTTAAAGGGCGTACAGATGTAGAAAATCAAATCACCGAAGAAATTGACAAAGCCATAGGCGAGTGGCTATCAGAAAAGCCGGATGCAGCGATTCAGCGTTTAGAAAAGCTGTGTGATGAAAGCCAAGGACAAAGTGATGCTTATATCGAAGCATTGGAAAAGCTTGCACACTACCTGATCATGACAAAACAGCCAAAAAAAGCCTTTCAGCGGCTAATGGGAGCAAAAAATCGTCTTTCAATCCAAGGTTTGGCACTTTTACAGCTAGCAGCCTTTGAAGCAGAAGCGTACCAAGAGGCACTCAAAGCAGGTGAAAAGCTGTATATCGAAGGGGTAGGGGGTAGTGACTGTGCGCTTTTAAATGCCTTTTCCGCAGCTCATCTTCAAAAAGCAGATGTTACTGTCAACTGGCTGAAATCGGTGCAAAAAGAGGGAGAGAACGAGGCTTCATTTGATATGGCGACTATCTTGAAATCAGAAGAGTTGAACCCTGTTCGATCATCACAAACGTTTAAAGATTTTGCTGGACAGAGCTTGTCGGCTTGACGATCCCCCACATGCCCACCCGCGTCAATAAGCTATGGGTGCAAAAACTATGTTAAGACATATAGCACTCTGAAATTATTTTTTAGTCTTTTGAACTAAATCTGCCTCGGTGACAGGAGCTGCACTCGAAGAAGAGCTACTACTTGAAGAAGAGCTACTACTTGAAGAAGAGCTACTACTTGAAGAAGAGCTACTACTTGAAGAAGAGCTACTACTTGAAGAAGAGCTACTACTTGAAGAAGAGCTACTACTTGAAGAGCTGCTGTAGGCAAGAGGTTTTATGATACTGTCAGTTTGACTAACAGGTGCTTTGAGGGACGTTGTGTATGTAGTCCTTAGATAAGATAAAGCAGTTTCTGCGCTTGAAAGATAAGAAAACTGTTGATGCAACTCTTCTCCTACCACCACCTGTTTTCTTAAGTGAGATACTTCTTCTGGTGGGCTCACCCATCTTGCTAATACAGTCTCTATGGCTTCTGAGCTGGTTTTTGATAAATTTGTGAGATCGACGACATGCAGTGGTCTAAATTTTGCTTGAACAATTTTCGCGGCAATCTCTTTAAACCTAGAAAAGGTCGCGTCATCTAGATTGAAAATCGTACAAAGATTCTTCGAGAGGTGCTTGTGAACGTTATTACGGTGATCCTCTTCTATAAGAAGAATAGAAACAGCCTCGGGAGAAACTGCCGAAAGCTCCTTTTCTATTGTTTCCAAATGCGGAATCAAATGCTTTCTAGTAATATTTCGAGCGTGTATTGACATTTGCATCTGTTGCTCTAGGCAGACACCGGCAATTACAAAGGCCTGTGTTCTGTAGGCTAGATACTCAAGCAAGGCTCCGTGCTTTTCAGTAAGATTTTTGCGTGGATATGTCTGTAGTAGCTCAGGTTTACTTATTTTAGGAAGTGTATCTTCAACTCCGACGACATATCTTTGCAAAATAGCATCTATTCTGGTGTTAAAAGCTGTTCTTGTTTCAGCAGATAGTGGCTTGACAATTCTTCTGCCCAATACGCCGTACAAACCAGCGCGATGTCCAGAATAAATAGTAAGATCTTCTAAAGTTACATGTTGAGGAAGAGAAGAAGGGGCGGCTAATTGAGCCGCCGCAGGAACAGAAGCTGATGCCATAAAAACTTCTTTATTGCATCTTTAAAATCACAAAGCGTGTCGACGAGCCATCTTTGACTAACAAAAGTATTTGCGAGTCAGCAGAATACTCACGGATGAGCTGATAAAACTCTTCCTGTGTGCGACATGGTTTGCGGTTGACTGAGACGATTAGCTGGCCGTGGCGTAAGCCTGCAAGTTGCGCTGTGCTATTTGGTGTTACATACTTGATGATAACACCTTTTTCCTCGGTGTAACCAAGCTTTTTGGCAAGATCTGGCGTCAGCCCTTGGACAATCATGCCAAGGGTATTTTGCACGTCCGATGCTTGCGTTGCTTGCTCCGGATGCAAGCCAATTGTTACTATGAGAGTGATGAGTTTCTCGCCTCTTTTGATCGTGAGTTCTGCTTTTTCTCCTGGCTGCAAAAGAGAGATGATATTTCTTAAGCCTGCTGGGCTATCAACAGTACGTCCGTTGACCTTCAAGATGATATCTTCAAACTCGACGTGGGCTTGGGCTGCAGGCCCATTTTCGATGACTTCAGTGACAATAGCTCCTTCAGCTTTGGGAAGACCATAGAGTTTGGCAAGGTCATTATCAACTTTTTGTGGTGTGACACCTATATAGCCGCGCACTACTTTGCCATGCTTTTGAAGCTCGTCGATTACACGCTGAAGTATTTTAGCAGGAATTGTTAAGCCAATGCCAACAGAGACTCCGCTTGTTGT
>JAHFTM010000003.1:19857-22529 GCA_023269335.1 Chlamydiia bacterium | reverse complement strand
AAAAGACTTGTATCATAAGCTGGGAAGTTTGACCCACTGATGGTAAGGCGAATTTTGTGGCCTTTGGCAAAGACCATGCTTGTTGACCAAAGATCAATGAGAATAGGCTGTGGATCTGTGTCAATGCCTTTGATTTCGTCCGGCTTCACATGAGATACACCTTCGGCGATGAGAATGCTTTTTCCATTTGGATAGACGTCAGAAAGGCGAAGGCATATATCGCGCTCTTTCAATACCTTTGAGGCAAAAAGACAGGCAGCAATTCTACCGGTTACTTCGGTATCTTCGGTAAGTACTTCGGTTGTGAAGCTCACTACATCTTTTCGGCGTTCAATATCTTGCAGATTTTTTGGACCGTTGGCGATGAACAGATTGCGTCCACCGATTGTTGGCACAGGTCTTTGTGGGTCGAAGAGCACTTGACAGACAACTTCTTCGGTCTGGATATTTTCACGCTCCAGCGCATGATCTTTGGTTAAGTAAAGCTGCATATAGGTGGCGTCCGGTGGCCACCTATGCGCAGAGCGCCACTTATTTCCAATTGAGGGTGTGCCGTCAAATGGACCCATCACGTAGTACTGGACTGCTGGTGTATCAGACAGCGAATTTTTTTCACCTTTCAGGTGATAATCAAGCCAGTCTTTATAAGAAATGGGCTTTGGTGCTGCCTTTCCTGCCGCGAGTGCATCAAAGTCACCAAAGGTTTGGGTATACTTATAGCTGTGCGCCCAGGGCCCCATAATCAGTTTATGTTCTGCTTTGGAGGTTCCTTGTGAAAGCTCTTGTGCTGCGCAAAAAGCATCGAGTGTGCCTTGTGAAAAGATATCATACCAGCCGCCAATATGTACTTGAGGTACAGCTACTTTGGCAGTTACATCAATAGCATTAAATTGACTCCAAAAAGCGTCATAGTCAATTTTCGTGCGCAGAAATTCAGAAACATTTTCTGCCCGTTTGTGTGCTTGCAGCCAACCATCTACCTGTTCCTTACGATACTGTCCACCTGGCCATACAGCGTAGTGATACAAAGAAGGTGCGGCTATTTCAATGTGCTGACAGGCAAGATGCGGAGGGTTGGCAGGAGCTAAAAGAAGCTGGGTGATGCCGGTGGCAGAATGGCCAATTGTTGCTACCTTGCCATTTGTCCATGAAGAGCTTGCCAGCCATTCGATGCTATCATAGCCATCAGAAAGCTCGCCCCAACCATCGGTGACATAAGGTAGACTTGTACCAGTTGTGTCACAAGATGATCGTGTGCTTTGAATAGCCACCACATAACCATCGCCTAAAAGCTTTAGCCATGCTGGATCTACGTGTTCTTTGCCAAGCGGTTGCCTGACGAGTACACAAGGAGGCTTTTGTGTAGCTTTCTGGGTCTTTGTTTGATAGTTTGTTTCTGCACTTTTTGGGAAATAAACACTTGTAGGTAGCATCATCCCATCTCGCATGGGAATTAACACTTCCAAGTCAGGTGCAATCTTTGTATCTGTTGTTGCGCAAAGTTTTGTAAAATTTGGCAGCATGAAAACTGAAAATAGTGAGAGTACTATTACTAAGTGTCGAACTACACAACGGTATATTGCTTTTTGATTCTTTACGTTCATATTTTTACCTCAGACCCTATTGGATTTAAGTTGTAAAAGAGCGACAATTTTTACTTATTTTGTTTTTGCATACATAGCAGCTGTAAGACGTGCTTTAATGCGATTTGCTTTATTGCGCTTGAAGATAGCTCTATTCACACCTTTGTCAACAAGGCTATAAACGCTTGCAAGACATGCTTTTTGCTTTTCGCTGTCTTTACTCTCGACACAGTCTCTGAACTGTTTGATCATCGAGCGAACTTCAGAGCGAAATGCTCTATTTTGAAGACGCTTTCTTTGGTCTTGGATCTCTCTCTTTTTAGCAGAAGTGCGCTTTGTTTTTTTGCCTTCTTCTTTTTGTTGAGCTTCGTTTGCCATTTTTCTCCTTAAAAAAGTTGCAACTGGTTAGAATCCTGGCTAGGATAGCAGTTTAGCAATATATTTTCTAAGCTAATTTTAAGGATATCAATGGCAAAACCAGTAACAAAACCGATTGCACAACTAATAATGGCTGTCTACTTTGCTCCTTTGCTTGTATTATTTGTTTTTGAAAACTCAGCATCTAAAGATAAATTGAGTTTTGCCTTATCAGTCAGCGCTGTTTCTCTTTCTGCGCTTGTGCTGTATTTGACGTTTAAGAAGTGGGAAACTGACTTTCGGATGCTTTTATCAATGAGAAAAAAAGAAGAAGAGCCCAAGGGGGATCTGAAGACTATTACAGCCCCTGAAATGATCGCTGCGCCCTATATTGCTGAAATCGAAGCTAAAGAAAAGCTTTTGCAAGAGCGAGATGAGGCTGTTTTATGCTTACGAGAAGAAAAAGAGCTCATTGTGCAAGAAAAGCAGAGTGCGTTAGGAGAAAGAGATCAGATGAATAGGCAGTTGAAACTAGAGCTGGATGAAAAAGAGGCTCTCTTTCAAAAAATGCAAGCTGAACTGCTGGAAAAGCAGCTTCAAGCCAAGATTCAAGAAGAGGTGATTGGCAAGTTACACGAAGACATTTCCAATCTTAACTTTGAGCTGCGGACCATCCTCAAGGTTACTACTAGTTCGAGGTCATCTTAGAGATTAAGCGACTATTCATTTTTG
>JAHFTM010000003.1:7055-19847 GCA_023269335.1 Chlamydiia bacterium | reverse complement strand
CATTTTTGATAATAGTGAGGCTCAAATTTTGGTATAAAAGGGTGATAGCTTACAGATTGAGATGCGCTCACCACCTTGCCCTCAAGAAGAGCTGTTGGAAACGATAATCCGTCCGCAACTTTATGAGCAAAATAAGTGGTGCAAGGAAAAGGCGATTTTCGAGAACTATTTAAAGTATCGATGAGTACTTTGCCTGCTTCTCTTTGCGCTATAGTGAGCTTTTTTTTGACACTATCTTCAACTGTTTCCATGACGACGCTAGGAGCTAAAATGATCGAGAGTTTTGCATTCGTTGCAGCTGCATCTTCTAGTTTTCTAATTGCAAGAGTACTCATGTAAGGAATGGCAATATGAAGCCGGGGGCGATCATTTGGATAGAGGGTGGTCAATTGTGAGCAAATACTTGGAAGCACACTTTCCATAAGCTGCGTTCCTGAATAGCTTGCATCATCTACATAAATCCACTCTTTTATTGTGGAGTTAGGTGCTACTACAACTTTGTTATTTTCATCTTTAAACGTTATTTGATTTTCATCAAGTTCTAAAGATCTCACAAACGTAACAAGCATTTCGGCACAGGGCTTTCTTTTCATTTTTAATAAGCTTTTGACCCACGGTCCACTTTTTGAATAATTACGTGTTGAGTAAGTGATTATGCCAAATGGTTCTTCCCCGATGAGGTTCAGCGACATTTGGATACTTTTATCAAGAGAAGAAATAAAAGCAGGAAAACTGCAGTAGTTGCGAATGACAGACTCTACCAAAGCGTATGCAAGCGGCTGTAAGGAGCTCTCCTGTCTTTGTAACCACTCGTTAGCTTTTTTGATATCAAGGGAATGATCTGCTATGGGGTAAGAAAGGCCATCTAGTCGGTCCAGAGCAAGAGGCACTTCAAGGGCTTGTGGTGCCTGGAGTACGAGAGTTGGTTTTGCTGGAAGAGGTATGGCTACTAGAGATACTTTTGCGACTGTTTGTGATGATGAAAGTAGTGGAGCTGGTTTTGTGAGTAGAGAGAAGGTGGCAACGGTGGTTATTTCTGGATGCGTTATTGGAGCTTGTGGTGATGGGAACAGGTAAATAGGTAAGATCCATTTGGTTGAATTGGGCTGATGACGGTTATGTTTTTGAATGGCTTTATTGAATACAGTAATAATGCTATTGGCCTGTGTTACGTCAGCAGCAAGATGAGTAAAGACTTTATCTTTTGCGCGTTCAATACAGTTGCGAACATAAGATAAACCACTTGTTTGAAAGCAACAGTTCATTGTAAGGCATTTGAAAATTCTTCCAAGCCAGGATACTTTTGGAATGAGAAGAAGAGCGTCTTTGAAGCCAACTAGAAAGCTATCTTTTACTTGTGCTTGTGTTGTTTTTTCAAATGAAAAAAGAGACATATGTGACCAATCTTTTAAGCAGAGTACCATATGGTACTAAAGGTACTTTTTTCGGCATACACATTAGTGAGTGCTTTGTTCGAGAAAATAATAAAGGGCCTTGAAAAAGAGAGTAAGACTTTCTGGCTAAGCGACATGCTTTCTTCTGTCTTGTTGCCAAAAATGGCTTCAAAGTGATTCGCTTCATCAAATAAATAAAATTCGTTTTGATGAAGATCCAACTGGTGCTGTCATAAATACCTGTTATTTTTTATTTTTTTAATCGGAAAGTACCTAATGAGGGTTTTGAGCCATATACAATAAGAAAACGTGAGCTCGAATTTTGTTGATTTTCTGTTCAAGTATTTGGCGGATTTGCCTTATCACTGCAAGATCCATGGATGCTGAGTCGCCATTGAATCCATGGGTAAAAACAGCAATGGATAGCAGATTTTCTATGTATAAAAATTTGTCAATGCGGGATTGAAGATCAGCAATATGACCTGATGCTTTGATGAATGAGTCATTGAATGCAGCTTCTTGTGCGCTTATTTGACTGTTATTTGGTGAAAATCTAACAAGTGCTGTCATAAATACCTATGATGCTCATGTAATAAATAATTAAACTGTTGCGGGTGTTACGATGCGACCTGCAAATAAAATAAGCCCTGTTTGTTTTTGGACTTAGTCCACGTCCTCAAGAGTATCAGAAAAGCGGAGTCCATTCCCTGTGATTTGTGTTTTTTTAAGATTGAGGCTAATTAATGATTTCGATGAAGAAAGTTGAGAAACTGTCGCATCATCTACAGGGGACCCTTCAAGAGATAACTTGCGAAGTTTACCAAATGTAGCTAACACACTGAGCGCTTCTTGCATTATCTGTGCTTTTCTTTGCTGCTTCATTGCTTCAGTTTCCATTACAGAAGCTGAAAATGTGTCGTGCAAGGTAAGGATTAGTGATAAGAGCTATGATCTTCATTGTCTCACCACAGCTAAGGTGCAACCTCTTGTATCAATCTATGCCTATGATGCGCAAGAAAATGCAGCTGATGGCGTTTTTAATGCCCTGAATCAGCTTCTCCAAAAAGGCGATCCTGTCTATCTTGTTATTTCTTAGTAAAAAGTTATGAAGATGTCTACTCATGTTCGTTCAAGCGAGGCGGCATCTCGTCTGCACGTTTGCCATCTCTGTTGCGTAGCGTTGTATCGACGCCTTTTTTTTGTAGATGTTCAATGACTTGGCCTATGTTATTTCGATAAGACTTGTGATAACAAGCCTTGTGTAGAACTGTATTTCCATTTTCATCTTGTTGATTGAGTTCAGCGACTGATAACCAATCAATGAGTAGTATGGCGGTTTTCTGATGCCACCAGAAGATTGCCGCATTTAAAGCAGCACAGTCTGCAGCGACCCCCTTTTCTAAGAGACTTTGCACAATTTCAGTTCTTCCTTGTGTAGAAGCAAACCGTAATGCGGTCTGCTGAGGAGCTAAAGAAGGTTCTGTATTGAGCGTTTTAACTGACAGTGTTCGAATCAGCAATCGTGCAACTTCAGTTCGATCATACAAGATAGCTAAATCTAAGGCAGAGTAGCCAGCTTCATCACGTGGGAATGCTACTCTTGAATCTGCCATCAAAAGGCTACGTACGCGATCAATAGTACCACTTTTGCAAGCCTTATGAAACTCCTGTAAATCTACAGCATCAAGAGGCCTTATATAGCTATCGATCAATGATAAAAAAGGCTCTTTAGCAAGGTCAGAACAAATAGAGCTCATAACTTCTTGAAATTTCTGTGTAATGGCAGAATAATCGGGAGTATCTTGCAAAGAGAAAGAGGGCTGCTGAAAATCATGTAACAATGCACTTGGTGATAGAGAACGTATTGCGCTCATAATTAATCCTTTATCTAGTGGTTTCTTCGGGTTATATTGTAACGCATATTAGAATTTCAGGCGGCAACTACCTATCTTATTTCTGAATAAGATTAGAGGTTTTGAATTCAAAGACCTGGAAAGGCTTGATGAAGGATAGGAAAAATAAGCGCTTGTTTTTTGAAAATTGAATGAAAGGTTTCCTGCCTTACCGGCGACCTGAACTGCTTGAACCACTTCAATTGCAGATGCTGCAGTACCAGGGATCGTATCAATTTTTGCGATATTTGGGGCTTACATATAGACTACTTATATTTTTAATAAAAATATAACTCATTATAAATAAGTATGATATAAATGAAAAAAAAGAAAAGTTACTCCACCTGATTTTTTTATATTTGTTAATTTAATAAAAAATGTCTTAAAATTATATCCATTAGTAAGAAATTTATTTCCAAAACTATCATTGAGGTATATGACTAATAACATTGATAATCTAGCAAAAACTATGGTAAATACTCAAATTCCAGAATTGCTACCAAGTCGTGAAAAAGCAGTGCAGAATTGGAATGGACGCAAAATTGATGCTGAATTAGAAAAACTGATTCCTCTTTTTCAGAGTATTGATCAAGCAACCCAAGAGGTATTAACAAAAGATATTACTGAGATTATGGGCAGGTATCTGGATATTACTGAACAAGAAATAGCTCAATTAGAAACTTCTCCTCAAGCCCTTGATTCAAGAGAAAATTTTGAGAAATATCGAGATATTCTACTAAAAAATACAAATTTCCTTGCAGATTTTTCACCTCAACTGTTGATGCGTTTTCTTGATAAACTGTGTGAGGAATCAAAAAAATTTTCCTTACCAGGGCTACGTTATAGCTTATCTAGGGAAGATGAAGGGCTCGCTTTAGCACTCATTGCTTGTTTTGAGCAGACGCCTGTAAAAGTCGATGAACTTCCAGCCAATCAACTAATAGATATACTGGTATTGAGTGTAAAAAACGATAAACTAGGTCTTGTTACTCACATTGAAAAATTATTTATAGAAAATAAAGGAAAAAGATTCCATGATTTGAGTGCTCAGCAGTTCGTTGATCTTCTTCGATGGTGTGTAGATAAAAGCTTTAAGGATGAAGTTCAAAGATATCTTGTAGCTCTTGATGCTGAAAACCAAGCATTTTTACAGTGGACAGGAGATCAACTTGTCGATCTTCTTGCTTGCAGTAATCACTTATTCCATTTGCCAACTCTCCATTACACTGCCGATGGCTGTTATCAGTATTTATTTTCTAAAGTAATTCAGGAACTTTTCCAAAATGAAGATAAAAAGCTACAAGAGTGCAGTGAGTGGTCAAGATCTACTCTGTCTGATCTTTGCAAACAAATAGTTGGTCTGCCTTATCCAAAAGATGATTTTTATACAGCCTTTGAGAAATATTATGAAAAAATAAAGAAGTCTGTACGTATACCTCAAGGAGAAACTAAGATCGAGAATTTCAACACTTTGCCTACAACCCTCAAAAAGGTGAATGTTGGGTTCAATAATAGTATAATTAATTTTTTGTATGTTCGATAAAAGCCCGAGTGTTGGTAGTCTTAAACAAGTAGTGATTTCAGATTTGTATTGTAGTTACATATAAACATCTTTATGAGTCCAATGTGATTTGCTAATTTTTTTGAAAATGACAACGTTTTTCGGACTAGTAGTTCAAATCAAAATTAACTCGAACAATTTTTGATTTGGACTACTAGAGACTGGTATACGCCATTATAAAGAGACACCTATCAATTGATTACGGAACACAAGCTTCGAAAAACAACGTTTGGCAGCAAGATCTATATCCACTAAAACTAAAAAATATTCACTGGAAAGCTCCCTTACTATAATCCCAAGTGTAGGCGCAGATTGTGTTCTCGGCACAAACACGACTGACCCTACTGCGATATTGGAATTTGTCTTTACATCCTGCAATTCACTTTGTAAAGTTCCAAGCAAAGGTATAGCTTTTTCCCAACTCCTTAATTTAAAAAATGAGCGTCCAGTTAGCATTGAGTCTTTTTTCATAAGGTTGATTTTTTCAAGAGTTTGGTTACTTAAACTCGATGATGATGAGCTAGAGCTGCTGGCTGCAGGTTCTGCAGGAGCCCCTAGCAAGTTTTTCGCCACTTTGTAGATAGTCATGTCAACAGGAGTGACTTCCGCCATCACTACTTTTGCTTGGCACAAAGGGCATGCTCTGTTTTCTCTTTCGACAACATGATCTGTAATTTCTTTTTCGCAAAACATGTGACCACATTTCGCTTTGACAACTTTTTCGCTGCGCTCTGCAAGGTCTGTCCATGCTTCTAAACAAATTGAACAACCATCTGGTTCTTCTGCATGGGGTTTGGGCTTGACCACCTCAGCTCGCGGGGGAGAAGATGGAGGTTTGTTAGGCTGAGCTTCTAGAAAAGAGGCACCTATCAATTGATTACGGAACACAGACTTCGAAAAACAACGTTTGGCAGCAAGATCTATATCCACTAAAACTAAAAAACATTCACTGGAAAGCTCCCTTACTATAATCCCGAGTGTAGGCGCAGATTGTGTTCTCGGCACAAACACGACTGACCCTACTGCGATATTGGAATTTGTCTTTACATCCTTCAATTCACTTTGTAAAGTTCCAAGCAAAGGTATAGCTTTTTCCCAACTCCTTAATTTAAAAAATGGGCTTCCAGTTAGCACTGAGTTTATTTTCATAAGGTTGATTTTTTCAAGAGTTTGCTTACTTAAACTCGATGATGATGAGCTAGAGCTGCTGGCTGCAGGTTTTTCAGGAGCCCCTAGCAGGTTTTTCGCTACTTTGTAGATAGTCATGTCAACAGGAGTGATTTCTGCCATCACTACTTTTGCTTGGCACAAAGGGCATGCTGTATTTCCTCTTTCGACAACGTGATCTGTAATCTCCTTTTCACAAAACATGTGGCCACATTTCGCTTTGACAACTTTTTCACTACGCTCTGCAAGGTCTGCCCATGTTTCTAAACAAATTGAACAACCATCTGGTTCTTCTGCATGGGGTTTGGGCTTGACCACCTTAGCTAGCGGGAGAGAAGATGGAGGTTTGTTAGGCTGAGCTTCTAGAGCAGAAAGAGCAAGAGCTCTTTCCAGTGCTTCTGGCGGATTGTATATCCCATTAAATTCTTGAATATTCATACAGCACCATGTAGTTATAGTATTAAAAGCAGCTATATTATAAATTAATTATAATTATTATTACAGGTCTAATTTAAGTAGATAATTAACGAGTGCTTTGTTCGATGAGGTAATAGTAAATACTTTTGAAAAGCCGAAAAAAGGGCTGTAGGAGTTTCTCTGTCAGAGAGCTCTTCTCTTGAGTCTTGTTGCCTGAAAAAGAAGCTTCAAATTGATTGGCTTCGTCAAATATATGAAGCTCGTTATTTTCTATTGCCTCAAGAAGATCACCGCTGACAAAATAATTCCACAACTCAACTCTTTTATGCATGTAAGTTGGCAGCGAAGCCACTGTTTTTACCCGCTTGCGCTTTTGTATTTGTGAAAGATCAATAGGGCGCTTTAGAAAACTACCAAGACGCTTTTGACGCAAGATAACCGGACAAAAATCATAGATCGCTGGCGTGGAAAGAAAATCATTTTCAGCAAAGTAGTGGGTGTGGTTTTGTAGCCATAGAGTCGAGGCTGACACTCTTTTTTTACAAAACTCCGCTTCATGTAAAATCCAGATCACCTGAAAGCCTGCTTTTTCATAGTCAGCTATCCGCGCGCGCACTTCATCGGCAGTGATCGGTGAGCACTGTACTTCAAAAATGAGGTTTTTTGAAAACCAGACAATATCTGCAATACGTCCGATGTGCGGAAAAGCAACCTCTTCTTCGCAGGTTTCTCCCAATAAATTTTTGAGATAACGTTGAATGGCGATGTGCTCTGCACTTTTTCCATTTAAGCGGCAGCTTGTTTCAGGATGCAGGTGATAGAAATGCAATTGCTTATGCAATCCGCCACGTTTACGCACTGTTTGCCCGCATTCAAGACAGCTATAATCAGAGGCTTGCTCTGCCGCTTCTACGAAAACTCTGTTCTGATTTTTGTTAAATGCGTATACTTGCATAGATTAATTGATTATCAAAAAAATGAGTGAACATGAGCAGATTAAACTTTAAAGAGGTTTTTTCGCCACAGCAACAGCAAAAAGTGGAAGAACTTGTCTCTTTAGCCCGCGATCAAGGTTTTCTGACCTACGAGGAGATTAATGAGATTCTGCCGATGTCCTTTGACTCCGCAGACCATATTGACCAGGTACTTATTTTCTTAAGCGGCCTCGATATTCAGATTTTGAACCAATCCGAAGTTGAAAAACAGAAAGAGCGTAAGAAAGAGGCCAAAGACCTAGAAGGCTTGCCAAGAAGAGTTGAAGGTACCTCAGATGACCCTGTACGCATGTACCTGAAAGAAATGGGTTCGGTGCCGCTTTTAAGCCGTGAAGAAGAAGTAGAAATCTCCAAGCGTATCGAAAAGGCGCAATTTCAAATCGAGCGCATCATCATGCGTTTTCGCTATTCTGCAAGAGAAGGCATTGCTATTGCCAACTACCTCATTCAAGGTAAAGACCGCTTTGACAAGGTTGTCAGCGAAAAAGAAGTTGCAAATCGTCAAGAATTCATCCAGCTTCTGCCAAAGCTTGCCATCCACCTTAAAGAAGAAGATCAGATTTTAGAGAAACTGCTTTGCGAGCTTGAGTTGACCAAAAAAGATGCTGAGAAAATGCGCATTTTGGAAGAGATTGAAAAATGCCGCATCCGCACCCAAGCATATCTCAGAAGGTTCCGCCTACGTTATAACATCATGGAAGACTTCGGCGAAGTAATTCTAGGGGCCTATGAGCGCTTTTTAATGCTAGAAAAAGAAATTCAAGAACTTACTCCACGAGCACAGCGTAATAAGTTTGCTCTGGCAAAGCTGGAAGCTGCTAAGCGTCGATTAAAGAAACTGGAGCTTGCTGCTGGAAGATCGCTGGATGACTTCAAGAAAGATGTACGCATGCTGCAGCGCTGGATGGATAAAAGCCAGGAAGCCAAGCGCGAGATGGTGGAATCGAACCTGCGGCTTGTGATCTCGATTGCCAAAAAATATACAAACCGTGGCCTTTCCTTCTTAGACCTCATTCAAGAAGGCAACATGGGTTTGATGAAAGCGGTAGAAAAGTTTGAATATCGCCGCGGCTATAAATTCTCGACTTATGCTACGTGGTGGATTCGTCAGGCTGTTACTCGTGCTATTGCCGATCAGGCCAGAACAATTCGTATCCCTGTTAATATGATTGAAACCATCAACAAAGTGCTGAGAGGCGCGAAGAAGTTGATGATGGAGACAGGCCGTGAGCCTACGCCGGAAGAGCTTGCAGAAGAAGTTGGCATCACGCCGGATCGCGTACGTGAGATCTATAAAATTGCCCAGCACCCCATATCGCTTCAAGCTGAGGTGGGTGATAGTGGTGAGAGCCAATTTGGCGATTTCATCGAAGATACAAGCGCCGACTCGCCATCTGAAGCTACCGGCTACTCCATTTTGAAAGACAAGATGAATGAGGTGCTGGATACATTGACAGACCGTGAACGCAAAGTTTTGATCCGCCGTTTTGGTCTTCTTGATGGTAAGCCAAAGACACTAGAAGAAGTAGGCCTTGAATTTAACGTGACACGAGAGCGTATTCGCCAGATCGAAGCCAAAGCACTTCGTAAGATGCGCCATCCTACACGATCAAAACAATTGCGCGCTTTTCTTGATTTGATTGAAGAGGGCTAGTACACTGCGCTGTTCTACTCAATGGATGGCAGTGTATCACAATGGTTATTCAAGAAAAATTGGAAGCTCTCAATAGCAGCGTCATGCAGCAAAGGCTTGAACGCCTTTTTGCAAACGATGGGCCTCTAAGTTTACATCTTAAAGGCTTTGAGACTCGAGCCGGTCAAAAAGAGATGGCCACTGATATTCTGAAGGCTTTTGAAGAAAACCAAGTTGCGCTCATTGAAGCTGGCACCGGCATCGGTAAAAGCCTAGCTTATCTCATCCCCGCACTTCTCTGGGCTGAAAAAACCCAAGAGCGCATCGTCATCTCGACTAACACCATCGCACTGCAAGAGCAGCTCATCGAAAAAGACATTCCCTTTGCTTTAAAAGTGTTGAATTTAAGCCTTAAAGTTGTCCTTGTAAAGGGGATGCGCAATTATGCTTGCCTACGCAAATTAGATGAAGAGATGACAAGTGCAAGCCTTTTTCAAGAGCAGTCACTGAGCGAGATTCAAGAGATACATGAATGGAGTAAACGAGCAAAGATAGGCTCGCGCTCTGAGCTTGCATTTTTTCCGACAAGCGCCACTTGGGAAAAAGTTGGCGTAGACCCTGATGCCTGTTCAAATCAAGAATGTCCCTTTTTTAAATCTTGTTTTTTCTTTTCTGCAAGAAAAGAGACCTATGATGCAAAAATTCTTGTCTGCAACCATCACCTGTTATTTGCCGATCTGGCTGCAAAAAGCGAAAAGGGCAATGAAGGTTCAACGAGCTCTGGAGTATTGCCAAGCTATCAAAGGCTGATCATTGATGAGGCGCATCATGTTGAGGATGTAGCTTGCGAGTATTTTGCCGATAAAGTGTCTAGACTCGAACTACTGAAGATCTTATCGCAGCTTGGCTCTGATTCAGAAAAGACTCATGGAAAGCTAACTGTTTTAAAAAAACGGGTCTATGAACTTCCAGAAAATGGTATTTCTAAGAAGGCAGATGAAAAAGCAAGTCTTCTAAATAAAATTGAATTTGACCTGGCAGCAGCTCGCAGAGAAACTTTTAACTACGCGCAAGAGTTTTTCGATTCTGTACTCAGCTTTCTTTCTTTTTTCCCTCTGCAAAAAAATGATGACGTCACTATTCAAATGAATGAGCAGAAACTGCGTCTTAAAGATACACACACGGCCCACCCCTTTTTTAAGGAGAGAGTCACGCAGCAAAAAGAAAAACTTGCTCACAGTTTAGAAACCTTAAGTATAGCGCTACAAAATCTTGAATTGGATCTTGATGACATTAAAAATGAACGTTTTCAAGAGACAACAAAAGGACTTCGGGTAGATATACAGGCTATTGCTATGAAGCTTGGTGCTATGCAAAATAAACTTATGCAGTTTTTTTCAGCAACGAAAGATGGGCATAAAATACGCTGGCTTGAAGTCATCAAACTTGCCAATAGTGAAGAAGTACGGTTGATCTGCTCAGAATTTGATATTTCAAAGCAGCTTGGTGAAAATCTTTTTCAAAAGCTGTCTACAACGGTTCTTTGCAGTGCAACACTTGCCACGCAAAAACGCTTTGAATATGCTAAAAGTCGCTTGGGGATTGATGTAATCGTCAAAGAGAAAATAAAAGAGGTGAGCGATGCGCTGTATGAGTCTCCATTTCCCTATAAGACAAATGCACTTTTAGGTGTGCCTTCAGATATGCCTTTGCCTGATCAACCCTATTACGCAAAAGCTTGCATGCAAGCTATTTATGAACTTGTGAAAGTGAGTCGCGGCAATGCTTTTGTCCTTTTTACCTCCTACAGTATGCTTTCAAGTTGTTATGAGGCACTAGCGGAAAAACTGGAAAGCGAAGGCTACAACTTGTTAAAGCATGGTGATGACCATAGGCGTGAGCTGATTCGCCGCTTTAAAGAAAAACCAAGATCTATCTTATTTGGAACGGATTCTTTTTGGGAAGGTGTGGATGTAATCGGTGATGCCCTGCGATTAGTGATCATCGTAAAACTTCCCTTTCAAGTGCCTACAGAGCCATTAATAGAAGCAAGGTCAGAGGCAATCACTGCCCGTGGCGGCTCTCCTTTCATGGAGTATCTTGTGCCCAAGGCAGTAGTGAAATTCAAGCAAGCCTTTGGTAGGCTAATTCGCCACAAAGATGATCGCGGTTCCGTAGTTTGTTTGGATGCAAGGCTGCTTAAGAAGAATTATGGCAAGGAGTTCATCAATAGTTTACCTGAATGCTATCAGGTTTTTGAGCCGTTGGAGACACTGTTAGGAAAGATGAGCGCTTTTTACAGCGCTCATAAATCTTCCCGACGGTGACAGTTTTAAGACTACAGATTTTAGTGAGATGCAGTATCTACGTATGGCACAGTAGTCACTCCAGCTCCACGAGTTGCAGCGCCTGTTCCAAACCAATAATTTGAATAGTCATCCACTATAAGCGCTACCGCAGGTCCTGTAGAAGTAAAGGCGTTACTGCATTGCGTTTTGATCAATCCTATCGGTGCTTGGTAGTTTTGTACAGGGCTTGCACTCAACGTCATCCCGTTATCAATGCGGCTATTTTCTATCAACTGATAACTCGTAACGACAATTGTGTCTAAGAAGCAGCAGTTCTGCGCTCTAATTAGATAGAGGATGCCGGAAGTCTTTGCTACTTTCCATACAGTTGTATTGTAAAGAAATAAATTGAGAGTACCTGTTCCACCACTTGTTGCAGCAGCAAAAGTAATACCTGCAGATGATATGGGGATGTAGGCTGCCACTTCTAACGTTCCACTGCCACCTGCGCCAATGACAACATCACTTACGGTAATGCCATTCGTGATAATAAAGGACTCAACCCCAGCCGTATTTGAAGCGGATGGTAGTAACTGTCCCGAACCAAGTATCATGGTCGTCACAGGTCTAATGGATAGTCGTGCAGGGCCGGTATCGCTAGATTCGTAAGTCCAAGCTATACCAGCTACAGTCAAAGTACTCAGGGCAGTTAAGTTGATAGTAAAACCACTACCAGTCACGCTCTGATTGATTACAATAGTGCCCTCTGATGAGTAGTCACCACCTGCGATTAAAAGATTGTAAGTAAAGTTAGCTCCAGTACCTCCAGAGCCTGCAAGCACAGCATTTATAGCTGATTGAATACTTGTGTAAGGTAAACTGATTGAGCCGTCTGGTGTGCCAACTGCTGTTGAATTTTTATCTACGAAGAGATCGTATTGAAATGGTTGAACCAGGCTGCTTGTGCCCGTAGCTCCCGTGACCCCTGTAGTTCCTGTAGGGCTGGTACCCGTTGTACCCGTTGCTCCTGTTGTTCCCGTAGCTCCCAGCCCTCCTGTGGCTCCCGTTGTCCCTGTTGCTCCTGTAATGCCAACACCCGTCGTGCCCGTAGCTCCCGTCCTTCCTAATCCTCCAGCTGGGCCGGCATCTCCCGTGGTTCCCGTAGCTCCGATTGTTCCTGTAGCTCCCGTTGTGCCGGTTGGTCCTATAAGGCCAGTAGATCCTGTAGTTCCAGTCGCCCCAGTTGTTCCTGTAGCTCCTGTAGTTCCGGTGGCTCCTATTCCTCCTATTGCACCAGTAGTTCCTGTTGTCCCTGTTATCGAAGCTCCAGTTGCTCCTGTAGCCCCAGTTGTTCCGGTGGCTCCTATCGTACCTGTAGCTCCTGTTATTCCAGTGGCTCCTGTTGTTCCTGTTATCCCAATGGCTCCAGTCGTGCCGGTAGCGCC
>JAHFTM010000003.1:0-7045 GCA_023269335.1 Chlamydiia bacterium | reverse complement strand
AGAACCATTGGTACCATCCGTTCCATGTTTTCCACGTTTTCCTTGCTTCCCTTGTCTACCACGCTTGCCGCGAGGTCCTTGATTGGGGAGTAACTTTTCTATCAATGCAGAAGTCTCTTTTCCTTCTTCTGATACAGATACCGGTGCAGATTCGTTTTCTGCAGCAAAAACTGAAGAAACAAAAAACAAAAGGAGCCAGAAATACCAACCATTTTTTACTTTCATATTCACCTATATCATCAAAAGAACATCACTTAAAAAAATCGAATGAACCCTTTTCAAAACTCATCCATCTACACCTGTGGTGTTGAATTAGCAATCGGAAGTGTAGTAGCGTTCGAAGTAGTAGCAGTATTTCCTCCTGTTGGCGTAAACCACCAGTTTGAATAACTGTCGAGAGGAAATGTAGCCGCAGCTCCAGTTGATTGGAAAGTACCAACACACTTCGTATTAAAAATACCTGTTGGCAGATCATAAAATGTCATCTGAGATTCTGCTACTGTCATGCCACTTTCAATATAACAATTTTCTATCAATTGATAGCTACCTATCGCAAAGGTATCTGTGAACCTACAGTTTCGCGCTCTTGCCATGAAATAATAGGCGGTAGTAGAAGCTGAATTGATACTGCCTATTTGGGAATTATAAAAAAAGAAATCGAGGCGGTTCACAGCATTTGCAGAGGTCGTCAATAGTATCGATGTACCGGTTTCCATATAAACGTTAGAAAGCTCCAGTATAGCACCTACCGGGTCACCGGAAGAATTGCTTCTATTTCGTCCGCCAATGCCAGAAATCACTCTAAACGCACCCATAGAGGGTGTGTCATTAGTAGAGGAAACAAGTCTCTGTCCCATGCCGAGAGGAGGTGAGGTTAAAGTTCTTAAGGATAGCTTAGGGGCAGCTGGTGCAACGGACGTGTCATATTGCCAGTTCACTGCGGCAATGGTGACGGAGCTCAATGCTGTGAGTGTAATATTTCTATCTTGGCTCACAAATGCTTGAAATAGAAATATTGTTCCTTCGCTACTATAGTCTCCGCCAGCAATTAAAATGTTGTAGTTTCCTGCAGGGCTACCGGCGTCCAAAGCATAGTTAACAGCGGCGGTTATAGTTGTAAAAGGCAGGCCTATGGAACCTGTGGGAGTACCTACTTGTGTGGATTGGTTATTCACAAAAACATCATAAATAAATGCTTGTGTTGTGTCGCTGGCATTTGCTCCTGTAGATCCTGCAGCTCCTGCGGTTCCCGTTGCTCCTGTAACTCCTGTCGTGCCTGTGGCTGCTGTAGTTCCTGTAATTCCCCTTGCCCCTGTAGCCCCTGTAGTTCCCGTTGCCCCTGTGCTGCCTGTGGCGCCCGTTGTACCTACGGCGCCTGTTGTTCCGGTAGCTCCGGCTACGCCTGCAGCTCCTGTGTTGCCTGTGGTTCCGGTTGTTCCTGTGCCTCCCATTGTACCCGTGACACCAGTTGTGCCAGTAGAGCCAGTTGTTCCAGTAGCGCCTGTTGTTCCTGTGGCCCCAGTTATTCCAGTAGGTCCTGTTGTGCCAGTCGAGCCAGTTGTTCCAGTAGCTCCAGTTGTGCCTGTAGATCCAGTTGTACCACTTATGGAACTAGCTGTTCCAGTAGCACCTGTTGCTCCTGTGGTTCCTACGCCGGTAGCTCCTGTAGTTCCCGTAGCTCCTGTGGTGCCTGTAGCTCCGGCAGTACCGGGGGCTCCGGTTGCGCCGTTAGATCCATTGCTGCCAGAAGAGCCAGACTTCCCACGATGACCTCGATGACCTGTTCTGCCCTTTTTTCCGCGTGGGCCAGTTGGACCTTGTATTGCTTTTTCAAACATGTTGGCATCGTTTGAAAATGAATGTGCCTCTTCAGCGGAAGCAGCTCCCATCAATGAAATTCCAAAGAGGCATGCTGCTTGTACTGTGAGCAAAAAGCTTTTTTTCAAGTTCATTACTTATCCTACTTCGTTTTCTGTTTCAAACATATATCTGCAGTTTAGTGTGCTGTAAAATTAAAATATGGCGTCGTAGTTATGCCGCCTAAGGTGGCAGTAGCTCCTGCTCCAAACCAATAATTTGTATAGTCATCTACTATAATAGATAGTAATGGTCCAACACTGTTGAAGGCTCCTTTACACTCGCATTCGAGCATTCCAATCGGCAGCTTATAAATTTGAGTAGGTGCGGCTTTCAGTGTCATAGCAATGGTTGGAGACGCAGTATTTCCAATACGGCAGTTTTCTAAAAGCTGATAGCTCGTGAGGTTTACGACACCTAAAAAACTACAGTTTTGGGCACGAATCAGGTAAATAATCGCACTAACAGCTGCTTGATTTATATTACGTATCGTTGAATCGTAGAGGAAAATGTGGACTATACTCGTGCTGGGTGATGTACCGCTTATAGCGATGTCACTTGTTGCCATTTGTACGCTCGCTTCGAAAATACCTGTTTTTGCATTACCGGTTGCAGCAGTATCTCTTAATGTGATGTTACCATTAACGATAAAGCTTGCAATTCCAGCTGTTGTTGAACCAGAGGGTAAAACCTGCCCCGCTCCTAGCATCATTGTAGTGACGGGTCGTATTGAAAGTCTTGGAGGGGTATCGATGTCACTAGTTCCAGTGGAATCATAAGTCCAAGCAAGACTATTAATAGTAACCGTACTTAAAGCTGTTAAAGCAATATTAAAGCCTACATTTGCAGTCGTTTGAGTAATGGTAAGGCTTTCTCCACTGTAGTCTCCGCCAGCGATTAAAATATTGTACATAAAAGTATTTCCAGAGCCACCAGACCCTGCAAGGACTGCGTTAATGGCTGCCTGGATAGTTGTATAAGGAAGGCCGATAGATCCATCAGGCGTACCAACTGCAGTTGATTGGTTATTGACAAACAGATCATATTGAAAAGGTTGCACGGAAGATGCAGAGCCAGTAGCTCCGGTAGTACCAGTAGCCCCTTGTGTGCCTGTTGCTCCTGCAGCACCTGTCGTGCCCGTAGCCCCTCTCGTCCCGGTAGCCCCTATGTTGCCGGCTGTCCCTGCACCACCAGTTACACCCGTTGTACCTGTTGCCCCTGCTGTACCTGTCGCCCCTGTTGTCCCCGTTCCTCCTAGATTACCGGTTGCCCCCATGGACCCGCCTGCACCTGTCGTGCCGGTGGCTCCTGTGCTACCCGTTACTCCCATCGTTCCGGTTGCTCCTGTGGTACCAAGAAAACTGTTAGTAGATCCGGTGGCTCCCATAGCGCCCGTTGCACCTGTCGTGCCGGTAGCTCCAGTCGTGCCAGTAGCTCCGGTAGAACCTGTTGCACCTGTCGTGCCAGTAGCTCGGGTAGAACCTGTTGCCCCTGTCGTGCCAGTAGCTCCGGTAGAACCTGTTGCCCCTGTCGTGCCAGTTGCTCCTGTCGTGCCAGTGGAGCCAGTTCCTCCTCCTGCAATTCCCGTTGTACCAGTAGGTCCTCTTGCACCTGTTGCACCTGTCTGTCCAGAGGCCCCTGACGAACCATGTTTACCTTTTTTCCCTCGGGATCCTCGGTTGCCTGGCTTACCTCGTCTTCCACGAGGCCCTCTTTGAATGAATTTGGAATCAAGTGGAGAGTCAGCTTCTGATAAGAATGAGAAAGGTTCATTTTTCGAAAGATGAAAAACCTGTGGGTCTGGAAATGAAGCAGTCGTTACTGTCTCTGTAGAAAAAATTGAAGATACAAAGGTGACTTGAAGACATAACAAAAAAAGATGAGTCAGTTTCATATACCCCTAAAAGTCTGCAGTGAAAAAATTCCTATAAATTCGAAAAATACGATATCCGTCGAATTTATGCTAGAAAATAATTACATTTGAATAAATAGTGGAAATCGCTGAAATGCTAAGGAGAATTGGAGCGTAACGGGGTCGAACCGTTGACCTCAACAATGCCATTGTTGCGCTCTACCAACTGAGCTAACGCCCCTAGCAAAAGAAATGAGGGGAAATGAATTTTAGCCTTCTCCCCTAATTCCTGACAAGAAGTGAAAGTAGAGAAACAAAAAAACTCTTTGTTCCAAGGCCTCAAGATACGATTATTCATTTGATTTTTCTCTTGAAACAGTCGAAAAATTCACTCTTCAGAGAGATTAAAAAATACTTTCAGTAAATACACAAGGCATCTTTAGGTGAGCAGTTTGAAGAACGCATGTTGTCTAAATTTAGAAATACTGCGGATAGCTTGCTTCATAAAGAACGATATAAAGTGGTTACGAGCCCATAACCAATTCTTCAAGTAAAAGGCTAAGTGCTGAGCTGGCAAAAGCTGTCATCGACAGAATTTTGCTGCCGCCTTATAATGCAGAGCTATGTTATCTGAAGAGCAATGCATTTTTTGGGATAAAAAAGGGCTCTTTGCCCTGCCGGGTGATACCTGTGAAAGTTATTCCAATAAAATCAAACAGTATCAAGCGCTATCATTATTTACAGAAAGCTATGAGCACAAGCAAGCTTTCGAAGTAGTGCAATCCCTTTATGACATTGAGCCTGTATGGGTGCCTGTCATCTATTCAGATCAGGATCTACACTTTTGGGAAGCTGCCTGCAGCTGGATGCAAAAAGAAGAGACAACAGATACCTGGAAAATCTGGATTCAGCTAAGAAGGTGCTTTCAGAAAAAAGAGAAGCTCTATTTCATCTATCAAAAAAGCGAGGTGCTGGCTCATGAGTATGTACACGCCTGTCGCTACAGCCTTCAGGCAGAAAAGTATGAAGAATTTTTTGCTTATTACACCTCTTTTTTCTTTGCTAAAAAAAGTCCCTCAGCATATTTAAGAGGTGTCTTAGGGCCTCTTTTCTCAAGCCCAAAGGAAACTCAGTTCTTTCTTTTGTCCTTGGTAGTCCCGAGCTGCGCACTAATTTTTGACCCATTTTTTTTCGAAGCACTTTTGTGCGTGCCCTTTCTAACCTGTTCTTTTTTTGGCGCTAGGCTTCTTATGCGCTGGAAAAAATGGTGTCGGTGTAAAAAGAAAATTTCTCTACCCTTGATGGTTCGCCTTACAGATGAAGAGATAGATCTTTTTAGCACGCTTTCTCAAGAAAAAATTAGAGATTGGATTGATGAGCAGCGAAAAAACTCTTTTCGCTGGCGCGAACTTAGTCTCATCTATTGTAATAAACTTTAGATTTTGGCACTCTTGTAAAGGATCAATGTTGTAGAGGAATACCCATGCTGGAAGATTACGAAGAATTTAGCGAAGCTCAAGTCAAGATGCTGGAGCGTTTTGTTACCAATACTAAAAGCTCAATTTTTGTTTTGCGCAATTTGCCGGAAGTGATCAAAGGTGCGCTTTTTTCACGCTATTCAAGGTCAAGCTTGGGTTTGCGCTCCCTACTATTAAAAGAATTTATTTTAAATTCTGATGAGACTGCATTTGAAGCGATAACTGCCTCGACAAATGTAGGTGAAGATGCAACACAGCAGATGATGGCCATAAAAAAGGCGCAAAATTTTTATGACCGTATCCTTGATGGCTATGGCGATGATTCCATTGGAGAGCTTGGTGGAGCACATCTTGCAGTAGAAAATATATCGATGCTTGCAGCTAAAGCTATTGAAGATAGCCGCATCGGGGGCTCGCCCTTAGAAAAATCTACTCGTTACATCTACTTCGACCAAAAAGTAAAAGGCGACTATCTCTTTTATCGAGAGCCAATTTTAATGACATCGGCTTATCGAGACCTGTATCTCAATACCTGCAATATGCTTTTTGACACCTATGCCAAATTGACAGCCCCGCTTACTGCTTTTATGGAAGCGCGCTACCCAAAAGATCCAGAAACATCAAAGACAGCGCATGTCGCTGCTATTCGTGCCAAAGTTCTCGACTGTCTACGAGGCTTACTTCCTGCTTCAACTATGACGAATATGGGCATGTATGGCAATGGACGCTTTTTTGAGTACCTGATTCATAAACTGAATTGCAATAATTTAGTTGAGTTGCAGGAAATTGGAAAGAAAACATATGAAGAGCTTGCCAAGGTGATTCCTTCATTTATTCGACGAGCAGAAGTCAATCACAAGCACAACCGCACTTTTGCTCAGTTTTACGACGCTATGCAGTCTGAGATGCGGCTTATCACCTCTGTGCACACCGTCAAACCAACGATGTATACTCTGCCTGGCGTGCGTCTGATTTCTCATGATAAAGAGGGTATTTATCAGCTTGCTGCAGCACTTTTATTTGGAATGTCTGATCGCGGCATGGCAGAGTTGATTGAATATTGTAAAAAGCTTCCTGAAGAGGAATTAGGCCGCATTTTGGATGCAGCTGTCAACGCCCGTGAAAACCGCAGACAGAAATCACCACGCGCACTTGAGCATGTCACTTTCACTTTTGAAATCTTAGCTGATTTTGGTGCTTACAGAGATCTTCATCGCCACAGGCTTTTGACACAAGAAAGGCAGCTTTTAAGCTGTAACTATGGCTACTACATGTCTCCAGAAATCGAAGAGAGTGGCCTTGATTATGACTACAAAAAGGCTATGGATCTTGCGCAAGAAGCATTCGACAAAATTCAGCATGAGCTTCCGGAGGAAGCGCAGTATATCGTACCGATGGGGTATAATGTACGCTGGTATTTCTGTGTGAACCTTCGCTCCCTTCAGTGGCTTTGTGAACTCAGGTCACAAGCGGCTGGCCACCCAGCCTATCGTCATATCGCTCAAGAGATGGCAAAGCAGGTCGCACAAACAGTGCCGCAGTATGAGCGTTTCTTTAAGTTTGTCGACTTTGATGGCTATGAACTTGGCAGACTAGACCAAGAGCAGCGAAAGGCTGTTAAACTTGGACTTGAATAGTCAGCTATGAATAAAACAGTAGGTGCAACTCTTCTAGTCGCGGGATGTTCGATCGGCGCCGGTATGCTTGGGCTACCAAGTGTCACGGGGCCTGCCGGCTTTTTTCCTTCTACTCTATTTTTTCTTCTTTCCTGGGCTTTTATGCTGCTTACAGGCCTTCTTCTATCAGAGGTAACACTTTCTTTTCAGCTGCCAAATATTAGCTTTATCTCCATGGCAGA
>JAHFTM010000077.1 GCA_023269335.1 Chlamydiia bacterium | reverse complement strand
ACTCAATTCAGAGTTCACATTGATAATTTCAAATGTTGGCAACTCTTCCTGTGTGCTTCCAATAATCTTAAAATTTCTTACCACATTCTCATAATTGTAATCGTGTAAGCGTTTGACCTCTTCTCTTTCTCCATGAACAAGATAGTTCTGAATAGCTCTGTACTCATCCAAGGTAGGGTGGTAAATATCTTTGATTTGACTGTAAATCGCTGGAATTGCTGCACTCTCATCGGTTGCAAAAAGTACTGCACTAACAAGCCGAACACAGCAGAGGCATTGTAAAAAAACAGAGCATTTCATATGTACCTTACCTCGCAATAAAAGTTGGGGTATAGTCAACATGAGGCGATACATTTGTCACTTGATGGAATTGCGAGATATTCATCTTCAATCCTTGTTCAAACCTTTCCAAAAGCTCTTGTGGCGTAAAAGAATGATTATTTCTGTTGCCAGATAAATTGACAAGATTGATGGGAATATTGATATTCCTTGAAAAGCTAAAGCAAATCCCTTTGGCCCCCATGTTGTTCAATTTTTGTAAACAAATCTCCATTGAATTTGGATTACTAAAGATTTCGGTGTTGAGACAATTTTTCAGATCACTTTTACGATAGATCGTCATATCCGTATTATTGGGGTAGCCCCAATCTCCATCACCTTGTGAAAAAGTCCATGAAAAAAGATTATTTCCAAGCTCCTCCCCTTTTGGACAAGGCGTAGGTCGATACAGCATGTAACAGTATTGAATGTTTTTACCAAGCCGTAAAAAAAACCCCCAGGCTTTGTGTTCAAAGAGTGCTTTTGTGCACACCTGCACGTCTGTATAATCCTTTACTACCAAGTCATCTACTGCAAACATCATATACTCGCAGAAAGATTTACTTGAATACAGTGCTGCTAGAACAAGGGATTTAAAATCACTCTCTTCTGTTTCTTGCTGCTGATGAAAAATTACTTTCGGAAACCTTTGAGCTACTTTTTTATAGCCTTCTTCATAATTTTTGCTTGATGAACGGTAAATGACATGGGTCTTATGAACGCCTGTCAGGTATTTTTCAGCAGATTCAAGGTAGGCAAAGAGTTGTAACGGGCGATCATAAGAAAAAACAACTGTATCGACTTGCCACTCAGCTCTTTGAACAAATGTTGGCTGAATATCTGCATGAGGAGCTGAATTTTTTATTTGGTTATATTGTGTGATGTCAATTTTCAACCCTTGCTGAAACTTCTCTAAAAGTTGGAGTGGAGTAAATACAATCTGCTTGCAGCCACTCGTGGCATTCACAACGTTCAATGGCACATTGATATTTTTAGAATTCTGAAAACAGATACCTTTTTGCTTCGTATTCTTAACCACCCAATTCTGCCATTTGTATTCAAGCGAATTGGGATTTATATATGTATCTGTTTGTAAAAAGGGCAGGATGTCTTCTTTTAAATAGATGGTCATATCCGTATTGTTTGGATAGGCCCAATCCCCATCACCTGAAGAAAATTCCCAAGAAAACATATCAGCACCTATATCAACTCCTGCTGGACAAGGGGTTACTTTATCTAGCATGTAACAGTGGTTGATATTTTTACCGAGCCGCAAGAAAAAACCCCATGCTTGCTGCTCTGCAAGAGCCTTTGTACATACTTGTAAGTCGACATGATCTTTTACAATGAGATCATCTACCGCAAACATCATGTACAAGCTAGCTGACTGCATGGCTGTCAAAACGAAACTTTTAAAATCCCTCTCAGATTCGTGAGACTGCTTATGGAAAATTGCGTTTGGAAAGCTATCTATAACCTCTGCATAGCCATTTTCAAAGGCAACACTCGATGAACGATAAATAACATGCATGCTACCAATACCTGTGAGGTATTTCTCTGCTGATTCTAAAAATGCAAAGAGCTGCATTGGCCGATCAAACGAAAATACAACAACATCAACACGCCTATCTGCCTGGGCACTTTCTTGAGAGAAAAGAAATGTATGATCAAAACAGGTGATCAACAGGCTGAGAGCCACCAAGTACTGCACACAGCTCTTTACCATATTTTCTCTACGGGTTGATATTTTTTTTGTTTTCGAATCATGGCATCAAGACTTACCTGCAAACTAGGATTGACCAAATGATCATGTAACGTCGTTGATGTATTATAGACATAGAGTACATCCGGAATAAAGCGAGCGTGGGTCCCTGCCATTTCCATGATAGGAAGGAGAAAAGCTACATCCCAGGCCATTGGGAAAAAGTTACCCTCTTGGAGCATATCTTCTTTATGAATCATCTGGAAAAGTTTTGCGTAAAACGTACGTAAATGAGTCGGCCCTCCAGGATGCTCCCGTACTCCGTTTTTCAATAGTACCTCCTCTGGTACAAGTTCTGCATAACCATGTCTTTCTTCTGGGTAGTAGATAAATTGCCCATAGGTCATCCACACATCAGGATCTGAATAAATCGTATTCAAATAAGAAAGCACCTTATCAGATGCGAGCCAATCATCTCCATCTACAGTAATAATAATCTCATCCGGCTTACAAGAGTGAATCGCTTGATACAAATTTGCAAGAGCTAAATGGCGCTTTTCATTCTTGCGTAAACTCACTCTTTTTTCTTGATTATTTTCTTTGATATAACTTTCAACAAGTGCTGCAGTACCATCAGATGATGCATCATCTATATAAATCACTCGATAGTTACGATAGTCTTGAAAGAGCACTGAGTTGAGATTTTTTTTGTACCAATCTTTGTTGTTGTAAGACGGAATAACAATCACAAAAGCCTTCTCTAATTCGCTCTGCTCTGCTTGTTTTTTAAAGGCAAATAGATAAGCAAGAAGAGCCAATGCAAGTAGCGCTACAGTTCCTGTAAAAAACACTATCATAGTTTTTTGCAGCATCATCACGTACTCGCTTCAGGTTTAAAGATGTTGAGCATTTCATCTGCAATTTTGTATCATCCTGATAGTTTTTTCACCACAAAAAGTGATGCTACAGATGAGAAGATCTTCAAGTTTCCAAGATATTTTTTTGATTATAGCCTCTCTGCTGTTATTATTCTCCTCTGCAATTTATTCTGTCACAAGTCCCTCTGAGCTTAGCTGCTACCCTCAATTTTGTATGGAAGCTGCTTCAAATGAGCAGACCTTTTCCAACTTTAAAAGAGCGCCTGTGTATACCGAAGTTTTAGAACATGTAAGCTACGAAAAGGGACAAGAATACCTCAGCTATGTCCTTCAACAATCACCTGAATTTCAGGAAAAATTGAATCTTTTTCGTGAAAATGACCTCTTAGGTAATCCTTATGCCTATTCATACGGTGCGTTTGGCACCTTTTCACCGACTACTTTAAGATACATAAAAGTAGCCTCAGAGATTACAAAAATCTTTGGCTCGCTTAACAACCTCCATATCGTAGAGATTGGTGGCGGCTATGGCGGTCAATGTTTCATTCTTTCAAAACTATACACATTTGCAAGCTATACTATTATTGATCTTCCTGGCCCTCTAGCCCTCACCAAAAAATATCTACACACCTTAGGTGTAGAAAATGTGACATTCCTCACACCCGATATGATCTCAACAAATCAAAGCTATGACTTTGCAATAAGTAACTACGCCTTCAGCGAATGCAACACCCAAGTGCAAGAAGACTATCTCAACAAAGTTTTAAGTAAATCAACTCGTGGCTATCTTACCTGCAATTATGAAAAAGTTGGTGGGATTATAGTGTTGACGAAGAGTGAGCTTTTGCAGAAATTAAACGAGAAAAAAATAGTCTGTAAAGAGCTTCCTGAAGAGCCTTCTACGGGCAACACCAACTACCTCGTTGTCTGGCCATCAACACCTAGCTGAAAAGCCAAAATGTGTGGCTTTGTGTAGATTTTAGGAGCGGTGAGAGCTGTCGATATGAGCTACAAGAACGTCATCTGTTATAAAACCTGGCTCATATGTAATGCTATAGTTCGGATTAATCTCTTTGAGTTTTGCCACTATCTGTTCTAACGTGATGTTATCAAAAGAATCTGTTCCCACTTGTCGCATGTCATCAATCAAAATTGTATGTGTCTTGATGGGATGCTGTTTGATCTGCTCAAGTTCGGCTAAAAGTGGCGTCATTGTCTCCCCTTTTGCAGTGTCTTCCATGGAATAATGACCATCGAGCCAAAATGTAATCGGCTCTTGAATTGTCTTGATGACTTCACCTAATTTTTTAGCAGAATCCCCTTGATGCAATGTAATATTTTTGTGATAGGCAAAACGCATTTGAACACGCTGAAAATAAAGCGGTGATAGCTCAATGGAATGGATGTTTGGAAATCCAGCATCGAGTGCTGCCTGAATGCCCTCTCCATAAAAAGATCCTGTTTCAACAAAGTACTTATTTGGATATTTGACAAATACCTCGCGATTCGTATTTGCAAAAACATTATTATAACAAAAAAGCAGCAGCAAAACGAAATATTTTTTCATGCTAATAGCCTCGTATCTTAAAAGTTTTGAGAAAGCAAGATCTGATCGATTACAGTTTTGACAAATGTCTCTATAGAATAACTTTGAGCCTCTTCACTTGTTAAAAACTTCTGAATGTTCTGGATATATCTTTGATAGTCGACTTCATTCATACTCTTGAGATAGTTGTACAGTTCTTCATCACTTTTAAAGTCCGTACGATCAATAAAACACTCTTTTGGAATAGACAAGGCTATGTTAGAAGCTCCATAATACACTGGCACGCACCCTGCATGAAAGCAATCGAAAATCTTTTCCGTCACATATCCAGGAACGCCTTTAATGTTTTCATAAGCATAGGCAAATTTGTATAACTTCAAAAAGTCAACTTTGCGTGCAATTTGCCCTTTATAAACCTTACAATTGTTTGGCCACCATTTGCCATACAGATCAAACTCGTCGCTATGCTGTGACTCATAAAATTGGATAACCCTACTTCTCTCGCTATAAAGCTCATTGGGATGAGCCGACCACTTATTGCAGGCAATCAATGTGCATAGTTTTTTCTTTTCAAAACTTATGGACTCTTGAATCATAGGAATAAGTACCGGATGAAAAAGCTTCCAGTACTTCTGATTATCAACTAAGGAATCATTCCATGTATAGACTTTAGAAAATTGCTCATGATAATCTGTACGGTAGTTTTCAGGCATTACTGAGGGAGGCTCCCATAAAAATAAAAGTAGCTTTTCTTTAGGATATTTATGAAGATAGCCCATCTTATCTGCAGGCACGTTAAAAACAATCAGATATTCAAAATCAGAAAGTGCCTCAAGTGTGTGGACCTGCTTGATGTCAAACCCCTCTTGTGCCGCTTTTTCACGAAGCTGATAAAGAGGCTCTAAAGAGTTGTCTCTATTAAAATTTGGGTCATTGATTGCAAATATATCCGACACACTCATCTCAGAATAGATATAAACGGTCTTTTTTGTATCCTGTAAGACATTAGATGCATGTGCGCTTGCACAAAAAACAAATAAAGCTGCAAATAACCACTGCATTTTTTTCACTTACTTTCACCATAGATTTTGAATTGCTTGATACCGCTTTTTGGTGCGGATAATCATCTCAAGATTTTGCTGTAACTCACGATTTTTCGTATGATCATTCAAAGGTGAAGCAATGTTATAAACATACAGCACTTTAGGAATATAGCGACAGTGGCTGCCTGCCATTTCAACAATAGGAAACATGCGTGCCAAATCACCTGACATTGGAAAAAAATCTCCTGTATAAATCAGATCTTGTTTCTCAATTTTCTGAAATAATCCTGCGTAATACGTTCTAAGATGCGTTGTCAGCCAGCGGTATTCACGAACTGCATTACGTTTACTTATATTTTGAGGCACTGCTGCTGCCCACCCCTGCTGTCCCGTAGGATAAATCACAAACTGTCCATATGTCACCCAAACCTCAGGATCTTGATAGACTTCGTTAAGATAAGCTAAAACCTGAGTGTTGGCAAGCCAATCATCCCCATCTACTTCAACGACAATCTCTCGTGGATCACAGTGAGCTATTGCCTGATAAAAATTAGCTAAGGCGCCAATGCGTTCTTTGTTTTGTATAAATAGTGTTCGTTCTGACTGTTTATGTTTCTCAATATGCTCCCTAGCAATCTCTCCAGTACCGTCAGTTGACGCATCGTCAATATAAATAAGACGATAATTTGAATAGTCCTGCGATAAAATCGACTCTAAGTTACGCTTACACCATTCTTTGTTATTGTATGAAGGAGTCACAATAACAAAGGCTTTTTCTTTGGGGTTATTGATATCTGCTAACACATATTTCGTGCGGCTACTGTTAGCAGTGCGATAAGTAGCTGCAAAAAACACAATGGATGCAAGAAGAACGCACACAACAATGCCGACTCCTAAAAATGACTTGAGCAAGTAGCTCTTTTTTCCTTTCATTTTCATTACCAAGGTTTATCAACTGGCCAGTAGCGTACTCTCCAACGAATAATCATCCCGAGTTTATCTTGCAAGCCCGCATCTTTGATATGATCATTCATCTCTGTTGCCACATTATAGACGTAAAGCACATCTGGAATAAACCGACTATGAGGACCTGCCATTTCTATAATTGGAAACATATGTGCCAGATCACCTGCCATAGAGAAAAATTCACCATCTAAAAGAAGATCTTCTTTTTTGATTTTGTGAAACAGCCCTGCGTAAAAAGTTCTCAGATGCGTTGTCAACCATCTGTGCTGTCTATAGGTGTTCGTTTGAATCACAGTTTCAGGGATCTCTTGGACCCAACCTATTACGTCACCTGGATAATAGACAAACTGCCCATAGGTAACCCAAACATCAGGATCTGAATACATTTTATTCAGATACGCTAAGATCTGATCACAATAAAACCAGTCATCCCCATCTACTTCGACGATAATCTCTTGCGGATTGCATGACATGATGGCTTGATAGTTGTTTGCCAAAGCTCCCATGCGCGTTTGATTCTGAATCAACGTAGTTCTGAATTGTTGCCCCTTTTCTTGGATATACTCTTTGGCAAGTACACCTGTTCCATCAGGTGAGGCATCGTCAATGAAAATTACTCGGTAGTTTGAGTACTTTTGATTAAAGACTGAATCTAGATTGCGTTGATACCAATCCTTATTGTTGTAAGAAGGAATCACCACGACAAAGGCTTTTTCTTGAGGATTGTTCACATCCACTTGAAAGTTACGCTTTGGACTTACAAAATAAAAAAGCAGAAGTAAAGCAACAACAAGCCCAAACAGACCTAAGAAGCAGGTACCCAAGCTTAATTTTGGACGCAGCATGATCTATTTCCGGTGTTTAATTTGGACTAATAGCGCCTCCAAAGTAATGCAATTTCAAAAACAAAGCAAGCTTTTGACGAGCACAGCAGCAAATTTTATCAAGAAATCTGTGTAGTTGACCAACTGCCTGTAGAAAGCACTGAATTCCATATGTGTGAATTTCCAGTATCAACTGAATATGCCCCCCAAATCATCACTACTTTACCTAAACTATTGATGCTTAATTCAAAATCTTGAATCACATCATCGTTCGTTGTAGAGAGAACTGCTGGGCTAGACCAACCGCTAAGTCCATTGTAAGTAGCTGTTGCCAAAGAATAAATCCCTTCTGTTAAATTAATGTAAGTCCACACAACTGTCACTGCCCCAACAGGACCCACGATGATCTGAGGGTTAGTTGCTTGTTCAGTGCTAGTATTGGAAATAATTACTGGCGTGCTCCAACTTCCTAAAACTGGTTTACG
>JAHFTM010000002.1 GCA_023269335.1 Chlamydiia bacterium | reverse complement strand
TGCGCAATTGCCCCCAGAACATAGTATAAGCTAGCTTTTTTGTGATTTTTTTTGAGAAAAGTTAAGCTAGCCAGCTACCTTAGTGAATGCTTGATCAAAAGGCAATCAGAAAAATTATTTATTATTTATTAAAGTCGATTGTATTCATTTAAATAATTGAATTTCAAGGACTTATTTCATGCGGAGCGATTTAGTCATAGGCTGGCAGAGGAGGTGGTTGTTTGCTTGTTTCTCTGTAATCGATTGATTATAAGCAAATTATATCTGTGAGCAGATCGGAAGAGGTAGGATTCGAACCTACGGTTGGGTTCCCCCAACATCTGTTTTCGAGACAGACGCATTCGGCCACTCTGCCACTCTTCCAGAGAAGTGGGGGGAGAGTTTGCCAAAAGTAGACAAAAAGCACAACTGCTTCTTCCTTAAGAATTAAGAGTCATACGTGCAGTAAAAGCTATTTCTCTATTACTAAACTTCAAAAAAAACTCAAATCTGACTAAAAAATGAAAGAGAGTAAAGATGGTTAGCTTGGATGTCAATTTAAATTATCAATAGGTATGAAGATCGTAAAATGGATGGTTTGCATAAAAGGAACGGAAGAGGTAGGATTCGAACCCACGGTACCCGTAAGGGTACTTCTGTTTTCAAGACAGACGCATTCGGCCACTCTGCCACTCTTCCGTAAAGAATTTGCGAGACATTCTATAAGTATTGCCTATCTGCAGTCAATCTTTTTATAGGAAAAATAGCAATTTTACCTCAGAGCTCCTAGAAAATTCTTTACTACAGAGATTCGAAAGTGAGTAAAGAGTAAGATCGTTTTCTTATCGTACATTCTTTATTATATCTATTTCAATACAAGTACATAAAATACAATAGAATGAATGTGTTAGTTTATAAAACATAGTTATTTGATTATAGTTTAAATCGATTGTTAAATAATTTGTTTAAATGTCATAATGAAAGTGTCAGGGTGGGAGGTGCTTATGAGAAGTAAAGAGAATCTACTAGCCGAACAGTTCTCCATCGTAGAAGCAATAGAAGTGCTTTCTAGCATTGCAGCGCTCGAACTCGACAGTCCTATTGCCGTAAGCCAGACGCATGAAGTGACTGTGCAAAATACCCCAATAAGCTATCGCAGCGTCCATTGGCTTCACAAAAAAAATGCAGCCAAAGTTGTCAGCGTCGTAAAAGATACCTTTCGGGTGGTTTTGAATTACCTGAAAAACTTTTACAAGCATGAAGTTGGACACCACGCCCATCATGAGTCAGCAGAAAGCATCCAGATAATTATGTCGCTCGTTGGAGAAGCTGCCAAAAAACTAGATAAATTTTCTGAGTTTTTGAGTCAGGGCACACATTCAAGCATTAAAGAGAGCAAAGAATTTCGTGAGCTCTTAGCTTTCTACAAGCGTAAAATTGCGCCGATTGCCCATACTGAACCACTGGCTCAATGGATGCAAACGTTACCGATTAAAGCAGTACTTGATTCAACGAAACAAGCAGCAGCTTTAAAAACCTTGAAAATGAAGACAAGAGAAGAGTCGCAAGAGGGAGGCGATAAGAGTGCGATTCAGCATGTATTTATTGACCTTGACTCGGTAAAAAATGATAGTGATTATGAGCTTTTCCTTATTCGTAAAGGAGATGGTAGTAGATTTTTTAACCTTCGTCTTCTTCGTAGCGTTAAGCTTGTCTCTAATTTTGATGAGTATTTTAACGAGGAAGGGGTCATTGATGTCTATACAGACTTGCGAGCTTGCCAAGACAATCAAGCCAGACTTACTGCCAGAAATATCGCTAAAAGGCATTGGCATGAAATCAGTGACTATTTAAAAGATGCGCCCACTTTTTCAGATAATGATATGGCCATGGTTTTGTATCGCTCTATTATAGCCCTTTTACTTGCCACTCAAGAGGCTGTGCAAAAGTCGGTACTAAGGAAAAGTGCATTTGGCTATTTTGCTGATTTTCAAAAATTTTTAAGAGGCCTTGTTACATCGCATGACTATCAGAAAAATGTTACCTATCCGCAAAAAAATGATGAGGCGGTAGGTTTTAAAGTTATTCATCTTGTTCAGGGATTTATCCGCACACTTTTTGAGGCAGATAATATCTCTAAGGAGCTGATCGTTTTTGTCGACAGCTTGATAGATGCCGGCAAAACAGAAGTGCCTCAACAGGAAATCGAGCTACATTTAAAAAAACCTCCACTTTCTTATAACCTTGCACTTGACTATGAAGCTTTACTCTATGGTGCAAAACCTTATAGCCACACGCCGCTTGCAAAAGTGCTTGATGCACTACAAGATTTAGATATCAGTGGCTATGATCCACTTCTTTTGCAAAACATCCCCTCACACCTCTTCTCACTTGACTACCCTGGTAAGAACGTTTCTGTGATGAGACTGCCAACACCTACATCACAAGACTATATTAACAAAGCTTGTGTTACCGAAGAATTTAAAGGTTTTATCAGGGGCTTATCAGAAGAGAAGCCATCGCGCAAACAGCTGGTATTCAACTTGCAAGAAAGAACTTCTTGGCGGGAATTTGCACGCTGTATGTGTTTAGAGGAGTTGCAGAGAAAAGAGGAATTTAAAAATCATCTTTGTGTAGTTACGGTCACTAAAGATAGCGATTTTTATCACCAGACAGGACCCTATCAAGAGCTCAATCAAGCAGATATCTTTATAGAACAGCTTATTGAGCATGTTTCAGGTGAAGGCACGGGATATGCTTTTCCTGAAAAAATACACACGAAACTATTTCCAAAGTGGGCTTATGAGCTTGCAGGGCATATCCATGAGCTCTTTTTTGCTTCTAGAAACGTTCTGACAAGAAGCAGCCGCGCAGACTTCATCGAGATTTTTTATCTTCTACTAGAGCTAAAAATTATTGAAGTGGTAGCGCCAAATTCGATCAGCATGACCTGTAAAGATGCCCTCGATATTGGTATGCCTGCAACCTGTGAGCTTTTCTTTTTCTTAAAGCTCATCAATGATAGACCGCTTTCTAGTGAGGAAGTTGACTTTATGAAGGTGCTGCTCTTTGGTTTGCCACTCATCTTGCGAGGAAGGAATCTTTTCTCTGAGAGATTCACGCGTATGAATAGCCTGCTTAAAGTTGTCGAATCGACTATTGACGATGCTGGCATCAAAGAGTTTATGAAGTCCTTTTCAGACAAGATTGGCACACTTTATGATAGCAAAATCTTAAACGCTACGCTCAAGTTGTAAAAATAGAGCGGTATTTTGTTGTCAGGTAGTTGATGTAGGGATTGGCTGTGATTTGTTTTCCCGTGATTTTTTCGAGAAGCTCTTTGCTTGTATAGCGTCTACCATGCTGATGGACGTTTTTGTGACGCCATTCTTTGATAAAGTCAAAGTCACCCTTTTTGATGCGCTCTTGCCAATTTGGATGCTCTTTAGCAAACACTTCAAAAAGCTCTGCGGCATAGATGTTGCCAAGGGTGTAAGTGGGGAAGTAGCCAAAGCCGCCCATCGACCAGTGGATGTCCTGCAGGCAGCCTTCACGATCATTAGCTGGCGTGATGCCTAAAAGTGAGCGCATCTTTTCATTCCAGCGTGCTGGCACATCTTTTGTTTTTAAGCTACCTTCAATGAGCTCTTTTTCAATCTGAAAACGCAAGATGACATGCAAAGGATAGGTCACCTCATCGCTGTCGGTGCGGATAAAAGAGGGCTTTACACAGCTGATCTCGGAAAAGAGCTCTTCTGCTGTCAGATGGTCAAATTTTTTTGGAAAAAGCTCTTTGACGATGGGGTGTAAAAACTGCCAAAAGGCAAGTGTTCTGCCAATTCTTGTCTCCCAGGTACGCGATTCATTTTCATGAATACCGTGTGATATTGGATCTGCAAGCGGTGTGCCAAAATGCTCTGGTGGCAATCCCATTTCATAGAAGCTGTGGCCTGCTTCATGAAGCGTTGTCAGCACCTGGATAGCAAGGCCATGAGACTCAAGTCTTGTTGTTATACGTGCATCGTAGGGATGGTAGGCTGATGAAAAGGGATGAGAAGAGAGATCAATCCTGCCGCAATTAAAATCATAGCCGATAAGCTGCAGCACTTTCTTACAGATCAGCATCTGCTCATCAGCAGATAAATCAATTTCTACTTGATGCTTAGGACTACCTTTTTGCAGATCTATCAGTTCGACAAGAAGCGGTGGAATTGCAAGGCTAAGTTCGTTGAAGAGAGCTTCGACATCTTTCGTTTTGAATTCCGGCTCATAGCTATCTAAAAGAGCATCATAGGGATGATCTTCATAACCCAAATAGTCTGCCTTTTTTTTAAGCATCTCAACAATTTTGTTGAGATGTGGCTCAAAAGCGCTGAAGTTATTTTCCTGTTTGGCTTTGTCCCAAATGAAAATAGCCTCTGAGGTAAGTTTTGTAAACTCTTGCACAAAGCTTGTAGGTAGTTTTTTCAAGTGTAAAAAATCTCGTCTCCAGGCTCTTAAAGAGGCTTTTTTGTCATCATCAAGTGTGTGGCCTATGGAAGTTACTTGGCCTGTGGAAAGATCAATCAATTGAGCAAGTGTAGTTTCAAATTCTTTACTTGTTTTAATAGTGTGGGAAAGTTCTGCCAAGATCTCTTTTTGCATAGCTCTGATGGGGGCAGCATTTTTTGGCATATAGGTCTCTTGGTCCCAGCCAAGGTGTGATGAGATGCCATCAAGAAGATGGGCTCTTTTTGAAAGGGAACACAATTCATTATATGTTTGCATGGACTTTTTCCTTTTCCTCTTTCCTTTTCCAGAAAGGGATCTTTTTCGTAATACAGTCTAAGAAATTCATAGTGTAGCCATAGATAGGCGTCGTTGTTGCCCAGGCGAGCAGAATCAAAACAAACGTCATGCTGCCAACAAACATATCAGATGCCCAGTGTGCGCCAGCTACAAGGCGCGGTAAAATAAAAAATAGTGACCAGAGTGTGGCTACAAGTCCATAGCGCCAGCTGCAAAAAAACCAAACGAAAGAGAGCCATTGAAAGATAATTTCCCCATGATCGGAGGGAAAAGATGATTTGGCAACATCTTTCACTTTCAGCCAAGGAATGGCATGAGAGAGTTTAATAGCGTGTGAAAAAACAAGTGTTGGGCATTCTCTTGCGAAAGGGATCATCTGTAAGACAATCGCTAAGAATTCTTTACTTAAGAGAATGCCGATTTCGCCCCAGATGCATAGATAAATCAACTGTGAGATGCGTCGTTTCCTTTCTTCATGTTGACCATCGGTGATATAAAGCACAAAAAAAGTACCCATAAAGAGAGCGCCAAAAAGGTCGGCTGATTTTAAGTTTGCAAGTGCCCAGAAAATTTGAGTAAGCGGGTTCATTTCAAGTTTTAAATTGAGGCAGGAGAAAGCATACAGATCTATGCGATCCCAGAGTGCGCGTGTTGGCATAAAGAGCCAGCTGCTAAAAAGGAGGAGGGCAAAAAGATGGTACAGGAAAAAGGCTCTCCAGTGCATCTTTGTGTTGTACGGCGTCATAATTGGCAAAAAACGGGATGTTAAAGGATCGAGTATACTAAAAATGATCAAATATGAGGTAGCGCTATATTTAAGAGTTGTAGGGAAATAAAGTGCTTTTGCAGTAGTACGTTTGCGTTGAAAAGATAGTCTTATTGCTTTAACATCCACACTTTATTTTTCATTGATACAGAGGATAAAGAAAGGCGTATGGCTGTAGGCGGATTAAATGATGTTTCAGAAAGGTATGGTAAGGTGCCGATATTGCCTCCAGTCAAAGTAAAACCGTCGCAAGGTGATGCAGGTGCTCGGCAAACGAAATGGGGGCTTACAGCCATTTTCGCAAGAATTCATCTTGATAGGAGTAACCCTGCGCCAATCGTTAATGACGAGAGAAATGTTCAGGAGGTAGCTGGACAAGTGCAGCAAATAGATGTGCTCTCAAATATTAAAAAATCTCTCGACACAGATCCTCGATTAGACGCAATTTCCTTGGCGATGGGGGGCAGTATTGTTCCTCGTGCGGTATATAAGCTGATAGGCCAGTATATGGTAGAGAGCCATGCAGAGAAACTGCAGAAGTATTTTCTACAACATTGTTACTCTAGACAGTGGGATTTGCAAAGCGTGGAAGGTAGGGATCAAGCACTGAAGGCTTTTACAGCTTTTGTGGTAAAGGAGGCTATAGATCTTAATCAAATATCTCGTATAGAATTATCTGGACTTCACTGCGTTGGTAGCGAGGACCCTACATTTTGGTGCGCAAGTCATCTTGAACCAAATCCGAATTATGAAAGGTCTTCTTGTCTTATTGATCAAGTGATGACAGCTGTTTTTGCGATATTGCCAAAGCTTCGTGAGGTAGTGGCACATAGAACTCCTGGATTTGCTAACTCTTTTTTTAGCCTAAAGCCTACTTATCAAGAGATGAGAGAAAGTCAACTTGAAACAGTTGACTTGAGCTATAACTTAGATATAAATGTGAGGGCATTTCAGCGATTTTGTGAAAGAATTCCTCGGTTTTATCCAAAACTAAGAACCCTTATCCTTACTGGGTGTGGTTTTAGCGATGAGCTACAAGGTTTTGCACGGCGTTACGTGTCTGTAGTATGTTTGTAATGATATATGAGTGAATAAATCGTATCAATTAAGAGGTTTTTATGGGGCCAGTTTCATCCGTTCAACAAATCGATACGTTATTAGCGAACTGCTTTGAAAATGAGAAAGAAAAAATAGTTTCGCTTATCCTTCAATATCAGATTGATGAGTTTATAAAAGAGGTCAAGGGAGATCTTCAAGCACTTTCTCCAGTAAAACACGCGGCTGTAGCTGCAGCAGCATTAGGAATCACTTTCTTGAATTTGCAAGGAGTAGCTTTTCAAAGCGATGTGCTTCAATACGTGCTTCAATTTGACGCGATGTTTCCAAATTTGCGAACTGTCCAAGCCAATGGTAGCGATAAACCAGAATCTTGGCCGAGCGTAAAACTCAGATTGCTTGTAAGAGAGCCAAGTGAGTTTTTTGTTAATGAAGTTGCCAAGATCCAACAGATCTCAAAAAGGGTGAAAGGACTTGCAGCAAGCTATTACATGCATGCAAATGCTTTAAAAGTCGGGCGACAAGAGCAGATAAATGCTTTTTTAAGCGATGAGTCATCATCTGTGTATGACGATGAACTGATAGAAAATCTTATGAATGACGTCATTCATCATGTAGCTCAAGAAACTGCTATGACAGCTCAAGAGGTTGAAGCCAATATAGAGGCTGATATAGTAGAAGCATGGATAAGCAAGCGGGAAGATTTACAACAAGCGGATTTTGCTAAAGAAATAACAAAATTTTGTTTTGGCAGTTTTACAAAAAGCGAAGAAGCTCAACTCAGTAAGAAATTAACGTTCTCTCTTTTATTTGACTCAAGTTGTGCTATTCTTTGATAACAAGGCTTTGTTGAATAATGCATGCAAGTTTGTTGATACGGGCAAAAATTTTACAAGTGTATCAACGAGTTACGTCATTTTTTCACCACAGTTAACCAGTTTTGAAAAATTCAGGTTTATAAGTCATGATAGATTTGTTAGCGAGGGCGGAGCGACTCATCATAGATGAAGAGCCTGCGAATGCGTGGGCCAAGGCAGGTGAGGAGTTCATGGACGATCGAGCCTCCCGAGTGAGCCAGCTCTTCGGGTGAAAGGTACTGACCATTCTCATCTTCGCCAAAGATGAGGACCGGGTCACCTAAGCTTGCATGAGGGATATCTGTAATATCACACATCATATAGTCCATGCAGATCCTACCAACCATGGGCGCGCGCTGCCCACGGATCATAACAAAGCCTTTGCCGCTGTAGTTTCTATGCAGACCATCGAAGTAGCCTATAGGAAGCACAGCAATCCTTGCTGAAGGCTTTTGTACTTTATGGGCTCTGCCATAGCTTATGGTATCACCCTCTTTACATTCGTTGATGCCCACGATACGTGAGACAAGAGAGATAGCAGGCCTGAGTTCAAGTTTGTCTTGGGTCGCCTGCGAAGTGTGCAAGCCATAGGCTGCAAGGCCAATGCGAATCATATTGAATTTCTTAAAGCCAAAGCGGATAGCAGCACTTGAATTTGAGGCATGTTTGTATCTAGGGTGAATGTCATTTGCAGCAAGAGTATCGATGGCATCTTCAAGGACTTTTGCTTGCCTAAGAGTAAAGCTATCTTCCTCTGGATTTTCTGAGGATGCAAAGTGTGTCATGATACCTTCGAAAAGCAGGTTTGGGCTGCTGTTGATCAGTTGGGCAAGCTCATTTACCTGTTCTTGGCGGCAGCCAAAGCGACACATGCCCGTGTCGACATGCAGATGTACTTTGATTTTTTTGTTTTGTAGCTGAGCCTCTTTTTGAATGCTACTTATGAGGTGAGGTTCAGAGACACCAAGTTCCAAGCTCCATTTAACAGCTTTTGCGATTTCATGTTCCATGGCATTAAGAACGAAGATATCTTCGCTCACGCCTTGCTCACGCATGGCAACACCCTCATCGACATAGGAAACACCGAAAATATCCACACCTGCTGTTTTAAGAAATTTTGCGATGCGTACGTCGTCTGTGCCATAAGCCAGCGCTTTGACCATGACCATGATGCGTGTATTTGGATCAATGCGTGTCCGAATCATCTCAATATTCGATTGGATGGCTGCTAGGTTGATGATGACCTGATTATTGGGCAAGCTCTCTTCAAAATCTTTAATGAGATCTAAGATCGGCCGTTTTTTTGGTCCTTTAACGATCACAGAGTCGCCAGGGGCAAGCATTGTTTTGGCAATTAAAGCCGCCTCTTTTTCATTTCTTGCTACAAGCACATCAGTCTGCGGTGAGATGAGGTTGATTTGCGAGACAAGCTCGCTTGTGAGCTTTTCTTTAGGTAAAGAAAGGATGCAAAGGTTGACTTTATGCTTGGCAATAGCATGGGCAACTCTTTGAAGATCGCAGACAGTGTGTTCAGATGTTTTTCTCAAACCGCTGAAAAGAAAGATTTTTCTTGTTCTGGAAGCACCAGAGCGAGATTCTTTTTTTTCTTCGAGAGTTTCGAATTGTTTGAGAGCGATATCGCAAGACATAGGGTCAGCGCAGTAAGTGTCATTGATGATAGTGGCTCCATTTTGCGACTTCCACAGTTCAATGCGCATCGGCTCAGGAAAATAGCTATCGACATTTTTCGAAATCAGCTGCTCATCGACACCTAAAAGGTAGGCAGCTTTTACACCCATCTGGATAAGATCTAGAAAATATGAGGTGCCGTCTTGAATTTCACCTGTGTAGCTATAGCTGCTAGGAAAGGTAATTTGGTAGCTGAGCGAGCAGCGCTCTTTTGCTGTGCATTTTCTAATTTTTGGCAGCGCATCGTCTGAGAGATCCCAAAAAATGGAGTGAGGAGCATCTTTGCAAAAAGTTACGATATCTGAAGGCAAAAGACACCAGTTTCCATTTTTAAGCTCTGATGCCAAAAGCATTTTTTCTTTAGCAATGGCCTCTTTTGTCAGAAGAGTGCCGATGTGAGCGCTTCCTATGTTTGTGATGATCACATGATCGGGCTTGATCATCTCAAGGTGATGGCTCATCTCGTTTGGTTTTGAAATGCCAGCTTCAATAATAGCAACCTGGCAGGAGCGTTTGATTTTAAGTAAGCTGAGGGCAACGCCAAGCTGGCTGTTAAAGCTTTCTGGGCTTGAATAGGTCTCATAGCTCGTTTCAACAAGATGATGCAAAAGATCTTTCAGCATCGTTTTGCCAAAAGATCCAGTGATAGCAATGATTTTAGCTTGCATCTCTTGGCGATAGCTTGCAGCTATCTGCTGCAATGCTCTGAGTGGGTCTTCTACTTTGAAAACTTTCAGGCCATTAGGAATGAGCTCTGGCGCTATTTCTTTTTTAACAACAGCGTAGCGAGCACCTTTTTTATAGGCTTCTTTAATAAAAGCATGACCGTCGAAGTGGGCGCCCGTAAGGGCAACAAAAAGAGCATTTCGAGAAGAGATTCTCCTGGAATCGATGGCCACTTGGTCGATGATGACAGGGACAGATTCAATCCCAAAACTTGAACCTTGCAGAGCTTCTTGGAAGTGTGGCCACTTCCTCAGATCAAATGGTTCCATGGTCATGGTTACAGCCTAAGATAAGGTTTTCCAAAATAATAAAGCGCTACAAGCCAAGGTATTCCGATTGCAAAATAGGGGGCGAGCAATTGATGTCTTGCTATTGATAGGGCAGTTTGTAAGAGGATGCTCATGCAGAAAAGGCCGGCAATAGCTACAAGATAGGTCATCAAAATGGGCATCATTCTGGTAAAGCGCATACAAAAAGGGGCTGGTGCTATGAAAGCCAGGAGGCACATCCAAGGAAAGGTGAGTTTATAGACAAGGTAGGCTTTTACTTCTGCCGCTCTCGGTGATGATGAATCAAAATAAAGCCATGACTGCTTGACTAGCTCCCATAAAGAGAGCTCTTGTGGGACAACGATGCTATTTTTTAAGGCATGTAAATCAAAGCGCATGTCTTTGAAATCATAGTTTTCCACAGAGCGCGTCGTTTCAAGTAGTCCACTACTATTTCTGGTTATTTCATCGACCCATTTGCCACAGGGAGGCGAGCCAGAGCAGGAAAGTGTTTTCATGTGAAAGATGCTATCTGCTGATCGAATCCAAAAGACATCATGAAAGGTTTTGTCACTGCGCTTAAATGAAGAGTAGATAAGCTTAGATCCATCTTGCAGCATGACCTCTTGAGGTTTTTTGATCTCAAAGCTGTCTTGCTCCTTACCAAAACGCGTCTCAGCAATAGTGGCGATGTTGGAAAGGGCAGAAGGAAGAACCCATTCATAGTTAGCATATAAAAGGAGCGAAAAGGAAGCTGCTACTATGAGAAAGGGTTTGAGGAGCTCTAGTCTTGAAATACCGCTCGCAAGCATCGCTACAAGCTCACCTTTAGATTGAAAGTTATACAGAGTGCGGATCGTGGCGATCAAAATAGAAAAGGGGATAAGCACATCCAGACGCTTTGAAAAAGTAGATAGGTAGTATTCAATCAAGATAAGAAGCGAGCTTTTGGAATCGGTGGCCACTTTCAGGTGCGCCATGATGTCAACGATGACATACAGGCCATAAATGCTGAATAGTAAAAAGATAATTGTAAAAAGGTACTCTTTATAAAAATAGCGTTGCCAGATATTCATGATATTTGTAGTCCTTTTTGCATCCGCACCAAGCGCAAAATTGCAGCGCCAATAAGTACTATGTGAGGCAGAAAATAAAGGAGTACTGCTGGCATGACCGCGCCTTGCATCCCTTTTGCACCTAAGAAACATAAAAGGAAAAAGCTTGTCAAAAGAAGTGCGTAGATGAGCCGCCTTCTTGAGTGTATACGGCCAAAAGAGGTGCCGAAGGCAGCTCCCAGAAGGGCAAAAGAGACGATAGAAAGAGAGAGCGAAATACGACGAGAAATCTCGGTCTGCACGCGGCAAAGAAGCCGGTTGACATAGCGTTTACTTTGGCCAAGAAATCTTTTCTCTTCTACTTTTGTCTGCATGTCATTTTTCTTAGCAACAAGGAGGGCGAGTTTCATATCATCATTACTCAAGCGCAGGCGCTTTGTGTTCACGGCTTTTGAAAGATCTTGCAGCTGAATGAGATTTTCCTTTGAGTTTTCAATGACCAGGTGATCGAAGTGATTAGTCTCTTCATTTTCAAAGGTGCTGATGAAAGATAAGTTCGAGCCGATCAGACGGGTACCTTCAACTTTCATATTTTTTGCTAAAAAGAGCGCTATTTTATCACTTTCGCCATTGCGCATAGCCATGATAAAGTCTGTTGCTTTTCCATCACGTTGCAACGAGCCTTTCATATCCACATTAAAGCCTTTTTCTTCCATAGCTTTAGAGTTATGCATGAGGGCAAGCGGATTCATGGAGCGTAGTTGAAATTCAAGCTCTTTTGCCCGCTTGTGAGAGATGGCGCTGATATCTAAGACAAGATAAAAAGTAATCAAGGCAAGAGTGATACTAAACAGGATAAGAGGGGTGATGATTTCCAGGAGGCTGATTCCTGCAGCTCGTAGGCTTGTCAAAGCGCTGTTTTGCGAAAGTTTTTGAAATAAGTACAAGGAGGCGATCAGACTTGAGATAGGTAGGGCGATTTGCAAGACGTAGGGGATTTGGTAGACCATATACAGCAAGGTAGCAGGAATGTCGGCGCCAAGTGAGAGGAAGTGGGCAAAATCTTCAAGGCGTGTAGAGAGCAAGATAGCAAGAAAGCCGAAGAAAGAAAGAGAGAAAACTTTAATGTATTGAGTCAGGAAGTAGCGCCAAAGTGTGGGCAGGGTAAAAAATGCGCGTAGTTTCGTAAAAGTCATGAGTATCCACAAAAGTTAGTGAAACACAGAGTATACTACAGGACAGCGATTTGCAACAAACTGCCTTTTAAGTAAATGTTCACGAGACTCTTCCTTGAATCTAGTGTGCTTCGCTTGTCCAGTCGCTCGTAATTCTCCCGTGAACACTTAGCTTTTCAGAGGACAGCAATCAGTAACAGAGATATACTGGCAGGCTATAGATCATAAGAGCGAGCAACAAGATGAGCTGCAGAACAGGATATTAGGATCGGCTACGCCGGCAGGGTAGAGTGAATTACTTCCATTTTGAGTAACAAATTTAAACAATAAGTTTGATTTTTTTAAAGCAAGAATTTGAAAATAAATGATTTCCTTATCTTGCCGGCGTAGCCGATCCTAATATCCTGTTCTGTAACTCTTGTTGTTCTTTACCTAGGGTGTTGCTAATCATTGTGAGTGATTCTATTTTAGAAAAAGTGTTTCAATTTTTTGATAGCTACATTGATCCCAGCCGTCCTCTCTTGCTTGGACTTTCGGGTGGCTCTGACTCTATTTGTCTCTTACATCTTCTTATTGACTATCAAAAAACAAAGCCGCTTGACCTGCATCTTGTGCATGTTGATCATGGTTGGAGGGCTGAAAGTGCAACTGAATGTGAGAAAATTTGCCAGCTTGCTTGTACATTGAATCTCCCTTTTCACACTACAAGACTCACGCCTGAAAAATATAAGACAAATCTAGAAGCTGAAAGTCGTGATGAGCGACTTGAATTTTTTTCACAAATTGCCACAAAAATTGCTGCCCAAGGTATTTTGTTAGCTCATCAGCTAGAGGATCAGCTAGAGACGGTTTTCAAGCGGTTTTTAGAGGGCTCAAATTTGGCCTACCTTTGTGGTATGCAATCAATCACAAAAATTGGCTCTCTTACTATTTTCAGACCACTTTTGTCGGTTCAAAAAAGTGAAATTACACAATTTCTTCAGAAAAGAGAAATTTCCTTTTTTGAAGACCCTTCAAATAAAAATCCAAAATTTTTGCGTGCTAAAATGAGAGAAGAGATCTTTCCTTATTTACGCACATCTTTTGGCAAAGAATTTCAAGAAAGCGTGCTTCATATCTCACAAGAAGCAAGACAGATGCGTGCTTATTTTGATGAGAAAGTAAACCCTTATTTTGCAGCTTGTATTCCATCTGACTTGGGCGTTCTTTTTGATTTTAGTGCTACTTTCCCTGCAACAGATATCGAAAGGCGCGCGCTTTTTCGTCGTCTGGGAGAGATGTATAGCTTTTCTTTCAATCGTAGGCAGGTCGAACTGGCTTTGACTTTGATAGAATCGAATGCAGCCAATAAATGGCTTTTAGTGGATGGAAAGAGGCTTTATTTTGATCGAAAACGTCTGTTTATTTTAGAAAAAGAAGAGTCTTTTTTGCATGAAAGCGTGCCGTTGCAGATTGGTGAGTATGCTTTTGGTCCATGGAGTGTAAAAGTTGAAGAACAGAGGGTGGCTGGTATAAAGAAAAACCATTGGCTTGATCTCTGGAAAGGTGACTGTGTTACTTTTTTGCCAAAAGGAGACTATTTTTTAAGGATGCCTCTGGGACAGATGAAAGCAAAACATGCTTTTCAAGGAAAAATAATGGAAAGAGCTTTAAGTGAGAAAAAAGTCCCTCACATTCTCTGGAATAGCTGCCCATTCATTTTTCAAGGCGCTGAAGTGGTAGAAGATTTTTTATTAAAATATAATAAAAACTTGACATCTGACTCTTTACTCTATATTAGCCTAAAAAAGTAGGGTTTTAAAGATATCACCTTACTGTTATACTGCACGAATTGTATCTAACGCTGGAAATGGTCAAAGGTTATGGCTGAGGAAAAGAAAACGGATCCGAAAAAAAATGCTTCCAATTCAATTATTCTGATTGTTATGGGGATCATTGTTGCTCTGATTTTACTGCAAAATTTTCTCGAGACAAAGGTAGCACGCATCTCATTTAGCTACCAACTTGAGCACCTTCTCAATCTGGATCTTGTACTTCCGGATGAATTGCGAAAAACAGCCTCCAACAACAATTTAGTCACTTTCTCTGGTAAATTTCGTGAAGAGAAAGCTGAAGAGGGTAAAAATCGTTTTAAATATCTTGAAGTTCTCGACACAAGTCATGAGCTTCAAATGGAAAAGACGCGCCTTGACGCAGAACTTGGGCTGTTAAAAAAACGCGTGACAGAGGCAGCAGAGCTTTATTTAAAGATATCGGGAGAGGCGATTCCAAATTCAGGATTTCGCGTTTTTGACGAGATCTTTGATGCGCCTGATCGTGAAAATCATATCATTATCACACAAGCTCCTGAAAAGACCTTCGCTTCGCTCAGAGATGTAAAAAATGAAATTTCTCAAGCTTCAAGCTCTTTACAAAGTTCAAAAGCAAGTGAAAAAGTAGATGAAATTATTAAGAACTTGCAAGTGCTCTTGAGGAACTTACGCTCACCTCTTTTAGGCATTGGAACAGAGTCGATCAAGCAAGAACTTAGAAAGCAAGACACTGAGCTTTCTCGCATCTCGCAAGAGGCAAATAGCGCCGAGCGTTTTCAAGCAATAAAAGCAGTTTCTGAGAATCTGAAAACCATTGTCAGTCTGCTTGGTGAGGAAAAAGATCATATCCGGTTGCGACAGCTTCGCAGTACTCGTAGCTATAAAGATACGCTGGATGAATTCACAAGCGTGCTTCAGAAGATCGAAGATAACAAAACAAAGCTTGAAAAAACGCGTCAGCAAGTAGGTCAGGTTGTTTGGTTTTTTAATAACCAAGAACTTTCTACACGTGCACTTGAAAAGCAAGATTCAGAAATTTTCCACCAGTGGTTTGTCAATGCAAAAGAAGAATGGTTAGCGTTTGAAAATAACCATGGTGCCTTTTTTAAAGCGCCTGATCAGCCATCCAATAAGGTGCTTGAGAAAACCTTTAAGAGTGAAGAGTTGCCGCCTAACTACTTTAACTATTTGCTCAGCGTAGCTCCTATTTTCTTGATTCTCTTACTGCTTTATTTTGCCTTTTCAAGGCAGATGAAGGGGATGGGATCGAGTGCTATGGATTTTGGAAAGTCTCCTGCAAAACTGTATCCTAAAGGGTCGACGAAAGTGACTTTTAAAGATGTAGCTGGTATTGACGAATCCATCGAGGAGCTTCAAGAGATTGTCGAATTTCTTAAAAACCCACAAAAATTCACAGCGCTTGGTGGTAGGATTCCAAAGGGAGTATTGTGCATTGGTTCACCAGGAACAGGTAAAACATTAGTTGCTAAAGCGGTAGCTGGTGAAGCAGACTGTCCCTTCTTTTCGATTTCTGGTTCCGACTTCGTTGAGATGTTTGTTGGTGTCGGTGCAAGCCGTATCCGTAAGATGTTTGAAGAAGCTAAAAAAAATGCTCCCTGCATCATCTTTATGGATGAAATTGACGCTGTAGGTCGTCATCGAGGAGCTGGTGTTGGTGGCGGTCATGATGAGCGTGAGCAGACACTCAACCAACTGCTCGTCGAAATGGATGGTTTTGATACGACTGAAGGCATTATCATGATTGCTGCGACAAACCGTCCAGATGTACTTGATAAGGCACTATTAAGACCAGGTCGTTTTGACAGGCAGGTCTACATTCCGCTTCCAGACATCAAAGGTCGTTTTGAAATTTTGAAGGTGCATGCGCGCAAGATTAAGCTTGATGGTTCTGTCGATCTGATGACTGTAGCTAGAAGTACGCCTGGTAGTTCAGGCGCTGACTTGCAAAATCTATTAAATGAAGCAGCTCTTTTAGCGGCTAGAAAAGGAAGAAGTGCAGTCACAGAGCCTGATGTGCTTGAAGCGCGTGATAAGGTGCTGTATGGCAAAGAACGTAGAAGTCTAGAGCTTGATGAGCAGGAAAAGAAAACAACTGCCTATCATGAGTCAGGTCACACGATAATTGGTCTTTTTGTAAAGCATTCTGATCCCGTTGATAAGGTAACGATTATTCCGCGTGGCTTTTCATTGGGAGCGACTATGTTTTTGCCTAAGAAAAACCGTGTCAGTTACTGGAAGACAGAGATTTTAGATCAGCTGGCGATTCTTATGGGTGGCAGAGCTGCCGAAGAAATTTTTGTAGGAGACATTTCATCTGGTGCAAAACAAGATATCGAACGTGCGACGCAATTAGCACGCAGTATGGTTTGTGAATGGGGTATGAGTGATCTTTTAGGAACGGTAACCTATGATGAAAGAACAGAAGGTGGTCAGTATCTTGGTATGAGCGGCTTTCGTGAAAAGCTTTACTCAGAGAAGACAGCGCAAGAAATTGACAAAGAAGTGCGCCGCATTATCGACGATGCCAATCAGTATGCCTTGAAGCTTATTCGTGAAAATAAAGAGATGGTTGAACTCATGACCAAGATGCTCATTGAGTTTGAAACTCTAGATAGCGATGACGTACAAAAGATTTTCAAAGGCGAATGGAACGTTGAAGAAAAGCGAGCCAAGTTGACACGTCTTGAAGGTGCTCATAAAAATCCTGTGGAAAAAAGTGCGCCACCACCACCACCGGTTCTTGATAGTCAAACGCCAAACATGGATGCGGGGATTGATGAACAGAGGCCGTTTGAACAGCCGAGCTAAGAATTGTGATGAGCTTTTTTGAGAAATTACTAAAATTCCTTGCTAAAATCAGTCCTTCTACGTACAAGAACAACGAATAAAAACAGACAGTAGTCTACTAGAAGGGAGATCGGTATGAGGACTTTATTGAAATTTGCAGTTGTAATCTTGGCATGCAATTTTTTTGTGGCCTGCACATCAAAAAACAAAAATGAGAATGAGCCGAATGCACAAAAGTCATTCAAAGCTGTGGATGTGAGTGGCGATCAAGCAGATCTATTTGCAATTCCATTTGATACGAATGAACTTGAAGATCAACAAGAGAGTGATCAATTACAATCTCCTGAGGGGGAAGCCGAAAAAAAACCAACAAAAGCCACTTCAGAACAAGAATAGCTTTTAGTTCTTACACTGAAGAGTTTTTCGATCTCGGCTCATTCACAATGTTCAAATATCAGAAATTATTGGACCTTGTTGGGTGAGTCTCCATTTTTATTTATCGTCTTCCGCGGCCATAGGCAAATACCTCAGGAGCAAAGTGGATTGCCTTGCCTTGAAAGTTCAGATCGGAGATTTTGTACAGCGTCCTTCTCATGTTAGAATCAGGGTCACTTTCATCGGTAAGTTTAACATAATAGACGTAATTTGCGTTCTGCTCTCTTTGTGCTCCAACCACAATAATTGCATATTCAGAATAAGACGATACTACCGTTGTGTTTATTTTCCATTCAAAGACTTCTGGCTCAGGGTGGGATTCGTTCGTTAATTTTGCTTTTCTCGTACAGTAATAAGCGGGGCTAAACCAGCCCTTCATAACGAGCGGTCCGATTTGTCTCAACTCATTCATGAGTAGCTCAAATCCTTTGGATGGTTGCCATGTTGATGGAGTTAACTGATACACCCGGGTGGCTTGAATGGTAGTGATAGCTCTATATAGCTGGTCCCTAATAGCAAAACCTGTCTCAAATTGTTGTGGAGTTGTAGCAACGCTATTATTTTCCGCTATGATGGCGTCTACTTCGGTGTCAAATGCTTCCAAGCCAGTAAGAAAATTGCAGAGGTTTTCCTTTTTTATAACGAGCGCTAAAGCTGACTGCGTAGTAAATTGTTGACTTCTTATAAATCTGACAGCAAAAAGAATAGGGCGCCACTTCAAAAAATCTTGAAGTATAGAGAAGCGAGTTTGCTTGTCAGCTACAAATTGTCGTAAGGCTTGAGAAACAGTAGTTCTTTTTGCATCACATTGGGTATTTTTTTCTCTTTGAAGCTCTCTCGTCGCAGCAGCAGCTGTTGGTGAGTGCTTAAGCATGTCGTTTAGAGAGCTGCGCGTAAAGTACCAGTCTGAGTGTTCGGTATGATATTCAGAACAAGCGAGCTCCATTCTTCTTTTTTCTTGTAAGTCAGGACTAGGCTGTGTGCCAACGGAAAAATGAATCAGCTGAAAAGCTGAGTGCAAGCTTGCTTCTAGACAAGCAGAGCCTTTTTGATACACGTAGGTGCGATTCTCGGTTTGTTCGGTCAGCAGGCTACAGGGTTCATTTGAAGTAGGTTGCCCAGCCGCTATCTCATACAGTATTGAATCAATTGTGCTATAAAGAAGGGTTACTCTATTGATGACAACATACTGATTAACAAGTAGAGCTATTTCTTCTGGGAAACCGCAAGAGTTCATGCAATTTTGTATAATGTAGCCTCTTTGTTTGCCTTTTATTGGAGTGCTGCTTGCGGCACTAGGTGCAGGAGTAGTAATTGAAAAATTAGTAAATTGACTCTCTAAAGACGCCTGGAAGGAAGTAGGAGATACCAAAATAAATACCTGTTATTAACATAGATATAAGCAAAAGTATAAAGGATTTGTTATTTGTAATCTACGGAAAGCAATTCTTAGTAAGAATAAAGTACTGTTTTTTGAATGAGTTATATTTTTCAAAGATGAATACTTACGTAATGATCTCTGTCTGTGTATCGGGTTTGTCATCGGAGCTAAATGTTGCGCTGCTAGGAGTTGGAGAGCTTGAAGGAAGCGAATTGGGGCTTGCCGAAGGGCAGGGACTTTGGTTTATTTGTCCTCGAAGGTGGGAAAAGGAGTTTCCATCTAAAAAGAGGTCTAAGTCATTCGCCTCAGTTGCAATTTGTTTGGATGCTAGAAGAGCGTTTGCGAAGGAAGAGGCGTTTGCAAAGCTGTTTACAGTTTGTTCTAACGAGGTGATGTACCTAGGAAGGTCTGCTGCCTCTAAAGGCGCTGAGATTGGAATCATGATGAGGCGAACAAGACTGCCAAAGTTCGGTACATCGTGTTGATCTATTGGAAGTTGTACTAGAGAGGGGGCTGATGCACTCCCTGTTGATTGGGGTGCATGTACTCTCCATAATTTCAAAATGGCAGTTGTTAGAATCGTAGCTTCAAATGATTTGCCTGAACTACTTGTATTGGCAGGAATTATCCACGGAGATGCGCAAGCAGAAGCACGTCTGTCCATACTAACAGTAGTAGAGAAGGGTCTGCCTGTTCCAATCGCAATTTTTGCTTGGTCGGATGAGAGATGCGTGGTAACAGTCGATTGGAATCGAGGGCTTTGATTTGGCGAGCTGCTGCATGCCATATGAAAAAGTTGTGTTGGTTCGTTCAGATCTGCTTCAGGGGCATACAGGAAATTATCTGTATCATGATCAGGATAAAACGCGACTATGTTTCTTAATGAAAAAATAATTTGTTCCGGAATATGGTAGTGATAAAATCCACGTGGATTATGTATTTCTGCTGTTATGTATCGGTGAAGGTCACGAAATTTGTTGTTATGTAGAAAGACCACATCGGGGTTTAACTTTTGAAAATCTTGAATAAATGTGACTTCTGTTGCGAGCGCAGTTTCACCACAAGCGTAGTGGGCGATGAGCGTAGCAACAGCCTTTACAGCTGTCACGGATTGCTGCAAAGCGTCGGTAATAGCTTGGATCGCATCAGATGCTGGATCTAATTCGAGTAGTGCCAGCTTCTTTTCGTTCGGTCGAAAATCAAAAATTGATTGAGTTGTTGTTGCTTCTTCGTTGGCAGCAGAGGGGATGGGACTTGCTCTCAGCTCTTGTGTTGAATTTTTTCTCAAGACTGATAGTGTTGTGGTTGTATCATCGACTTGTGCAGTGCAGAGAGGTACATGCTGTACAAAATTTCTGCCGACTGGAGTTGTCCAGTTTGTAGTCAGAGTGTCACAAAACAGTTCATTCAGTTGCGATTTTGATAGCTGGCTAGTATTGGATATAACCTGACCGAGTGTTGTGCAGAGACGTTCCATATAAGCAGGAGGGAGGTGGTCGACATCAGGAGGAGGCGTGTAGTCGCCATTTTGCATTTGCATATTAAAAGACTCTGTTGACCCTAGATCATTTCTTACTGCATCTTCGTTCGAAGCAGTACAATCGGTGTCCAGATTAGGCTCGCCATGTGGCCAGTCAGGGGTTGTTGATGAAGTAGACGATATATTACATGACATTATGATCTCAAAAGTATAATTAATTTATGCGGTGCTTATTATAATATAATTTAAATATTGCGTAAACAAAATTGAATAAGCTGTAAAATTTAAATTAATTAATTATAATAGATAATTTCTATATAGTTTAATGATGATAGTGTATTTTTTAATCTATGGCAGTAGTGCATGTGATAGATTTACCATAAAAATGGTCTTCGGCTATATCTTGGGTTATTTTTTATCCTGATGCTCTATTTTATATTAACTTCCCCAGCCAAAATTTTTTAGCGAGAATTGCTGGACAAATTTCTTCACAATGTATTATGAAGAAGACTGTTTTTAAATTTTCTCTAAGGTGGTTTTTATGAAAATTTTAGATATCGTTTGCTGGGTACTTTTGATAGTCGGGGGCTTGAATTGGGGTCTTGTCGGCATTGCTGATTTTAATCTTGTTGATGCAATATTCGGTATGAGTTCTGCACTCACAAGACTTATCTACGTATTAGTTGGCCTAAGCGCTGTTTATCAAATCATTTTCTGCTGTGCTATGAAAGGCTCATGTTGCAAAAAATAGTTCTCCGAGTGTTTTTTATAAAAGCGCACACAAGTGGTGCGCTTTTATTATGAAAATAGAACCACTCGATCTTAGTCATCAAGCGCTTCTCACTGCAAGATTCTCAAAGCTACACTTGGACATCTCAGAGTACAGCTTTGCTAATTGCTATCTCTTTCGCAAGGTGCATGAGTATGAGATTGTCTTTGATAAAGAGATTTTCATCAGGGGTAAAACCTATGATGGTCTTCGCTTTTTGATGCCTACGTTTGATATACGAAACGTTGAATATGCCTATCTCAAGACAGTTTTACAAGAAAATCAGATGCTCTTTCCCATCCCTGAGGAATGGGCAAACTCTTTTTCTAAAGAACAATTTTCACAGGCTTTTTTTGAGCGTGATAGTGATTATATCTATGCTCTACAAAAAATTAGAGAGATGCCTGGAAGGCATTTAAGCAGCAGAAGAAACCTCATTAGGCAGTTTTGTGATTTATATTCTGTCACAGTTGAGTCACTGACAAATGAGCGTAAAAAAGATGCCATTGCTGTCCTTGAAGCATGGGAAAAACATGAAGCGAGCTCTTCTGAAAAAACAGACTTTGAAGAATGTCATGAAGCCATTTCTAGGATGGAACAATTGGGGCTGCAAGGAACACTTTACCTTGTTGATGACAAGCCTGTGGGCTTTATTATAGGCGAGGCAATCTCTCCTCATATGTTTGCACTACATTTTGCCAAAGCTTGTGTCGACTACAAGGGCGTCTACCAATATATGTATCAGTCATTTGCAAAAAGAGTGGATGATCGATTTGAATTTTTAAATTGGGAACAAGATTTAGGTAAGGAAGGGTTAAAGAAGTCGAAGAGTGCCTATCAACCTGATCGTTTTTCAAAAAAAATACGCCTCACCTCCAAATAACAGCCCTCTTCGAACATCTTTCACCACAGGCGATCATAAAACAACAAAACAGGCACTACTGAGCAAAGGCTTTGTTGTAGTCAATGATAAATGCCGAGAGCATGGCATTCACAGTTTTAGTTACTTCGTGTGAAAAGTCTTCTTTCGTGATAGTTATAAGAGATGCTTGTGAGAAGGTCATGGCAGAAACGATGGTTTTATTGCGCACAAGCTCTGCTTGTTCAAAGAGGGCAAGTTGCACATAGCTTGCTAGCTGAGTGCCACACTCAAGGGCTTTTAAACGTATTACCAACATCGGATTGTCAGCGCCTTCTTCTACTAAAATATTGGATTGATTCAGCCTGTTAGTGATATCCACTTGGAGGGACTGCAATTTCATGCCAAAACTTTCTATTTCTTTAGCAGAGGCTTCTATTCGTAAATTCACCTTTGGCCTTTGCACTGAACTACTTGGAAGGTCGTGAGTGCCACTTTGCGAGACAAGCATTTGGATATTCAGAATAAAAGCAAAAAGAAGAAGAGAGAGTTTTTTCATGGGGTGCCTTATTGATTTTTCGTTACTTCATACTTATCATGCATAGACGTAAGAAAGAAAGATTGCAAGAAAAAATAATCAAGGGTAAAGAAAAAGAGTTACGGGGGATACTGATATGGAATATAGAAAACTTGGCAAATGGGGCATTCAACTGAGCGAACTTTCGTTTGGTTCTTGGATAACTTTTGGAGCAGACTTAGATAGTAGTGGTGTGAAAGAGTGTATAAAATTTGCTTTTGATAACGGTATCAATTTTTTTGATAACGCCGAAGTATATTCCAATGGTGCTTCTGAAATGCTAATGGGTGATGTGTTGCAACTATTTCCTCGTGAAGAAATTGTCGTTTCCACAAAAATATTTTGGGGTGGAAAAGGTCCAAACTCAATAGGGTTGTCTTGGAAGCATCTTATAGAAGGGGCTAAAAATTCATTAAAGCGCTTGCAACTTGACTACGTCGATTTGCTTTTTTGTCATCGCCCGGACCCTAATACCCCAGTTGAAGAAACAGTCAGGGCAATGAATCATCTCATTCAACAGGGGCTTGTTTTTTATTGGGGAACATCTGAGTGGTCGCGCTCACAAATTGAAGAAGCCCACCAGATTGCCACGCTCAACCATTTAATCCCACCTGCTATGGAACAGCCTCAGTACAACTTGTTCCATCGCTACCGCGTAGAAAAAGAGTATGCATCACTATATGATAGTGTTGGTATGGGAACGACTATTTGGAGTCCCTTAGATTCAGGGATTCTCACGGGTAAATACAATGAAGGCATTCCAGAAAAATCACGTCTGCATAACCATAACTGGTTGCAAGAACATCTCAGCTATACCAAAGTTGAAAAGGTGCGAAAGTTACAAAAGATTGCAGATCAGCTATCTGCCTCATGTGCACAACTTGCCATTGCTTGGTGTTTGAAAAACCCCCATGTAAGCTCTGTAATTTTAGGCGCAAGTCAAGTAAGTCAAATCAAGCACAATCTGAAGGCTGTGCAACTCAAGGCACACCTGACAGATGAAATCATGCAGCAAATCGATGCAATTTTTAGCATATCAGGCAAATAAACCAAAAATTCAGATTAAAAAG
>JAHFTM010000076.1 GCA_023269335.1 Chlamydiia bacterium | reverse complement strand
AGCGTGACTACAAACGCGCCACGACAAGTCAAAAATGCATCCGTGCCGGCGGCACACATAACGACTTAGAAAATGTAGGCCATACCAAGCGTCACCTCACTTTTTTTGAGATGCTGGGCAACTTTTCCTTCGGCGACTATTTTAAAGAACAAGCTATTCAATATGCTTGGGAAGTATCGACAACCATTTTCGGCTTTGATCAAGAGCGCCTCTTCCCTACTGTCTACAAAGATGATGATGAAGCTTTTGCCATCTGGTCACGCTACGTGCCTGCAGCGCGCATTACCCGCTTTGGTGAAAAAGAAAATTTCTGGTCGATGGGTGACGTAGGACCTTGTGGACCTTGCTCTGAACTTTTATATGATCGCGGCGAAAAGTATGGAACCGCTAAAAACCCACTCGAAGATACAACCGGTGAGCGCTTTTTAGAGTACTGGAACCTTGTCTTCATGCAGTACAACAAACGCAGCGATGGTGTACAAGAAGCACTTCCTAAACCTTCAATCGACACAGGAGCAGGCCTTGAACGCGTTGTCAGCCTGATTCAGAATACCGATAGCGTCTTTGAAACTGATATTCTGCGCGGCCTCATCTCCAGCATCGAAGAAGAAGCCAAACTGAAATATGATTTGCTCGATGAAAAAAGAGCTCCAGCCTTTCGTGTGATCGCAGATCACCTAAGAAGCCTTTCCTTTGCCATCGCTGACGGTATTCAGCCAAGTAACGTTGATCGTGGCTATGTGCTGAGAAAAATTTTACGGCGCGCTGTGCGCTATGGCAAGCAGCTAGGCTTTGAAGAGCCTTTCCTTGCTAGAATTTTGCCTCGCCTTGTGCAGCTGATGGGAGAAGACTATAAAGAGCTCGTCACTAGCCAAAATCGTATTGCCGAGATCCTCACAAGTGAAGAAGAGGCCTTCTTTAGAACCTTGAAGCGCGGTGGTAATATTTTGAATCAGGTAATCCAAGCTGCCAAAGGTGACAAATCACACAACATCAGCGGCGAAGATGCCTTTAAACTAAAAGACACCTATGGCCTGCCCTACGAAGAAATTCAGCTCATTGCTATCGACAACAATCTAGGCATAGATGCTGCAAAGTATGCTGAACTTGAAAAGCAAGCCAAAGAAAAATCACGCGGCGCACACAAGCAAGTAGAGCAAGTAGTCGAAGCAAACCTCTATGAAGACTTTGTCAAAAAGCATGGTGAGACGTGCTTCATCCGCGAGGATAAAGAGTTGTATGAAAGTGAAGTGATCGGTCTGATCTACCAAGGCAGCTTTGTCAACAAGTTAGAAGCGGATCAAGATGGCATGTGCATCCTGAAAGAGACTCCCTTTTACCCGGAAATGGGCGGACAGATAGGTGACACAGGAACCGTTGAAAATAAAAGCGCTCTCTTTGAAGTAAGCGACTGCAAATCTCCTTACAAAGGCGTGATCGTTCATATCGGAACGTTGAAAAAGGGACACATTACAGTTGGTGACCATCTCCGCTGCGAAATTGATAGAGTACGCCGTCAAAAAATTGCTAATAACCACACGGCCACTCATCTGCTCCATTTTGCTCTTCATAAGGTACTGGGAGAACATATCAAGCAGGCAGGATCGGTAGTCGATCCAGAACATCTGCGTTTTGATTTTTCACACCACAAACAGCTTACTGAAGAAGAGATCCGAAAAATTGAAGAGCTAGTTAACGAAAAAATAAGAGAAAATATTCCTGTAAAGACCTATGAACTAAGCTACGAAGATGCTCAAAAACGGCATGACATCAAGCAATTTTTTGGCGAAAAGTATGGCAGCCGCGTACGTGTCATCGATATCGACTTCTCTAAAGAACTTTGTGGTGGTACTCACACCTCTTATACCGGCACTATCGGCTATTTTCGCATTGCTAAAGAAGCTAGCATTGCAGCTGGCGTGCGTCGTATTGAGGCTGTCAGTGGAAAGGAGGCTGAACAGATCGCCTTCCAGGCAGACGACCTGTTAAAAACGTGCGCTGACAAGCTAAAAACACCACAGACAAAGCTTCTTGAGCGCATTGACAAGCTGGGTGACGAACTCAAGCAGCTACAAAACGATCTGAAAGCATTTAAGAAAAATCAACTTGCAGAGCTAGCGGCTAGCCTAACACTTAAAACTTCGACTACGGGTGTTCCCTACTTGATTTTTCAAGTAAATCTCAAACCAGATGAGCTGCGTCTACTTGCTGATGAATTGAGTGCACGCCATCCATCATCTGTCATTGCTCTTGGCTGCCAAGACACTGAAAAAGCGCATCTTTTTATTAAAGTGTCTCAAGACCTTGTAGGAAAGGGCGTAAAAGCCCAAGAGCTGCTCAAAAAAGTTCTGCCCCTTATTGAAGGTAATGGCGGAGGAAGGCCCGACTCAGCGCAGGGTGCTGGAAAAGCTAAAGAAAAGCTCTCACAGGCTATGAACGAACTTGCAGCTCTCATTTAGGAACTGACATCCCATGCTTGACTTTTTAGTAGAATTAAAAAAAAGTAAGTCGCTTCAGCTTTTCGAAAATGAAATCCGCGCTTCAAACACGCTAGTCATTGAAGAGCTGATACCTTCTGCAAAAGCTTTCATTTCAGCTTATGCCTCTGCTATTTCTCAGAAGTCAATTCTTATCCTCACAGGTGCAGGCCCTGAAGAGTTTAAGCTTTTTAATGACCTTCCATTTTTTACTAAACAGCTGCTGATTGAACTTCCTGCCTGGGAAACTCTGCCATCAGAAAATATCGCTCCCAGCCCAGATATTGTAGGGGCGCGCTACCGAGCGCTGAAAGCGATTCAAGAGAAAAAGAGCTCAGGGCCAATTATTGTCCTTTCTACACTGCAGGGCTGCTTGCAAAAAGTTGTTTCTCAAAAGACCTTTGAAAAATCAAGCCTAACACTTAAAAAGGGACAAACTTGCAACTTTGAAAAGCTTATTGCAACACTTCAAGAATTAGGCTTTGAACGTAAAAGCATTGCTGCAGACAAAGGCGAATTTGCCGTGCGCGGCGGCCTGATTGACATTTTTCCTGTGATTGCAGCCGAGCCTTATCGCATTGAATTTTTTGGCGATGAAATTGACCAGATTCGCGCCTATGATCCTTCAGGGCAGAAATCTACCAAACAAGTCGACAAAGTGGAAATCAGCCCAGCAAAAGAGCTTGAATTTTTTTCTGCACCCAAAGCTAGTCTTGAAACTATTTTTGATTACTTGGGAGAAGACCTCATTGTTGTTTTAGATGATCTTGAAGCACTGGAAGATCGCTATGCCTCACTCACCTCACTTGGCGCTGTTCGCTCAAACGCTTTCTTAGATATAAAAGAGCTCTTTACATTGATCGAAAAGCATGAAAAACTTCTCTTTACCAATACCTCGATAGAAAAACTATCTGATGTCCAGTTTGCAAAAAATGAACAGAGAAAAAGCTTTTATTCTTTGCAAACGACACCGTACGAAATTCACTTCGAGATGTTTGACAGGAATTTTTCTGCCAAGCGCTGGATCTGCCCTATTGAAAAAATTGGAACCTTTTTGGAAAGAGAGTGTCTCTTAGATGAAGCACCTGCTGGTGATGCAGCACTCGATGCCCTATTAGAGATTCATAAAAATTGCACGCTCTTCTTTTCTGCTCAAAATGAACAAGAACAGATCAATTTACAGAAAAAATTAGATGATCGTAACTTCCCTCATAAAGCAGAACATTTCATCGAAGGCTATCTCTCCAGAGGATTTGCTGTCCGCGATTGCAACGTAGTCATCTTTCCCATGACCGAGATCACCCATCGCATCAAAGTACGTCGTGAGCGCCAGCGCACCTACTACCATTTCAGCGGCTCTGATGCCTTTGATATTCTTCCTGGAGAAATGGTGGTACACTACAACCATGGTATCGGCAAGTACATCGGCGTAGAAAAACGGCCAAATCATGTGGGTCTAGAACAGGAGTTTTTTGTCATCGAATATGCTGAAGGTGCGCGCATGTTTGTGCCACTCATGCAAGCGCATCTGATGACAAAATATATTGGAGCAGGCTCTGAAGGCCAGATGCCAAAACTTCACACTATTGGCGGTAAGTTGTGGAAAAAAGCACGAGAGCAAACAGAAAAGGCCATCATCGGCTTTGCTCAAGATCTTCTAAAACTGTATGCCGAACGCAAAGTTCAAGGCGGCCTTGTCTTTCCAGAAGATGGGAAGGAAACGCAAAATTTTGAGGCAGAATTTCCCTACGTTGAAACAGAAGATCAACTGCAGGCAATTCAAGAAGTAAAAAACGACATGTGTTCAAATAAAGCCATGGACAGGCTTGTCTGTGGTGACGTAGGCTACGGAAAAACAGAGGTTGCCCTTAGAGCAGCTTTCAAAGCTATTATGGATGGGAAAAAGCAGGTTGCCTTCCTCGTACCAACAACCGTACTTGCTGTACAGCACTATGAAACTTTCGTCGACCGCATGCAAAGCTTTGGAGTAAATGTAGGCTTGCTTTCACGCTTTCAAAAAGCTCAGGAAGTAAGAAAAATCCTAGAGAGACTGGCTGAAGGAAAAATTGATGTCGTCGTAGGTACGCATAGAATTATCCAACAAGATGTTCTTTACAAAGATTTGGGTCTCGTTATCATCGATGAAGAACAGCGCTTTGGAGTGAAAGCAAAAGAACATCTTAAACGCTTAAAAGCCGGTGTAGACTGCCTCACCTTAACTGCAACCCCCATACCACGCACACTCTACATGTCCCTTGTTGGCGCACGCGACCTTTCTCTCATCAACACACCTCCTCAAGATCGTCTGCCTATCAAGACTGTCATTGCTGATCCTGATGATCTCATCATTCAGACAGCGCTGTTACGAGAACTTAACCGCGATGGCCAGGCTTATTTTATCCACAACCGCGTAGAGAACATCTATGAGCAGGCAGACCGCTTAAAAAGACTACTACCCAAAGCACGCATTGTCGTTGGCCATGGCCAGATGAGTGGCGATGAACTCGATCTTGTCTTCCACGCCTTTAAAAGAGGTGACGCTGACATTTTGGTGGCTACTTCTATTGTAGAAAATGGCATTGATATCGCCAATGCCAACACCATCATCATTAACGAAGCGGATCGTTTCGGAGTATCCGACCTGTATCAGCTACGAGGACGTGTTGGCCGCTGGAATAGACGTGCGTATGCATACCTACTGATCCCTAAACGCCGCGCTCTGACTGAGATTGCCAGAAAACGTATCGAAGCTATAGCTCAATCTGGTGGCTATGGAGGCGGCATGAAGGTTGCCATGCGCGACCTAGAGATGCGTGGTGCTGGCGATATCCTAGGTATTGAGCAGTCGGGCCATGTCTCTGACATAGGCTTTCACCTTTACTGCAAGCTTCTGAAGCGTACAATCGATTCCATGCAGGGTAAAGCGCCAACCTGGACGCTAGAGACAAAGGTAGATATTCCCTTTGACGCACGTCTCCCAGAATTTTATGTAAATGATGTGACCTTGCGGATGGAGATCTATCAGCGCTTGGGTGATGCCCTCTCTCATGAAGAAGTAGATGCTATCTGGATTGAAGTCTTAGACCGCTTTGGAAAAGCCCCTGAGCAAGCTTTATGGCTGTACCACCTTAGCCGTATACGCGTCTTTGCTTCCCAGCGGGGCTACACTCTTGTTAAACTTGAAGCTCTAACTCTTTCATATGAGAAAAAAACTGGTAATCAGGTATCTTCTAATAAAGTGCTGATCGGCCGCATTCAGTCGCCTCAGCAGATGGAAGAGAGAATTATCAAACTCCTTGAAGGGAAAAAAAATTAACACGGTAACATCATTATGCTGCAAAAATTATCCCGAGCTCTTTTTTTTGTACTTCTTTTTGGCTCTTGCTGTCTGAATGCTGAAGACTGGGATAAAAGAGTCTATCTTGCCTCCTATCCAAGATCAGGTAATCATTGGCTACGCTACCTTATAGAGGAGGCAACTGGCATTGCAACAAGCTCCGTCTATTGTGATACAGGCACTCTTGAATATCAAAAATCACACCTACCAACAATGTTTCCTTGGGGTTACTGTCCAAAAAACGGGTATGAAGGTACACGACGCTATCCTGCAAAAGACGACCTTATAGTCATTAAGACACACTACCCTTTCTTTCCTCCACAGCCACTTGACAACAAAATTGCAATCAAAACTATTTGTGTACTTCGTCATCCTGTAGATAGCTTTTTTGCCCAGCATCTTCGCGTACCGCCTCAAGGAAGAGTAACTGACAGTACAATGAATGAATTTCTCTTCGAATGGCGAAAATTCCAGGAATACTGGCAGCGAGAAAAAAATGTGGTGCACATTCGGTACGAAGATCTTTACAACTCTCCTTTTGAAACGTTGAAAGAGGTACTCCAGGCTATTGGCTACAAGGTATTAGATAGCGATGTTGAGCGAGCTGTAAAAAGATATCCACCTAAAGGGGGAACCCTGAAATATCTTCAGCATTTTAAACCGGAAGATTTAAAGATCATTGAACACAAACTTGCAGGTTTGATGAAAAAATATCACTACAAGATACCGCGAAAATACAAGACAAAAAAATCTACCCCAATTAAGGGGTAGTTTGATGGGCAGTCAAGCCTGCCCATAACAAAGCTGCATCTTAGCTGCAGCAGCCAAAACGCTTCGCGTGCCATTCAAAGCCTTACGGTAGAACTTCTATAGTATAACCTGTAGGCGTTTTAAAAATATTATTAACAGCACCTAACAAGTGCTGATTCTGTTGCACAAGTATCTGTGCAGCAGATAGTGTGGGGCTTGCAGAGGCATGACTTGCAGAGGCAGAACTTGCAGAGGCATGACTTGCAGAGGCAGAACTTGCAGAGGCATGACTTGCAGAGGCTGGGCTTGCAGGCGCAGAACTGAAACTAGCACTTGATGATGCACTTGAGCTAGAAAAAGATGTGTTAACTACTGAAAAAGTAGTTTGCACTCCCTGAGAAACAGGGGCTGCTGCCGCTGCCGCCGCACTGCTGAATGCGGACTCAGAGCTAGGAGAAGGCATCAGGACTTGGGAAGATGCCTGGGCTTTCAGTAGTCTTTCAGCAGCAGACATTGTAGGGCTAGCAGAAGAAGAACTTGAGCTAGAAGAAGTTGCTGCAGATGAAGAAGAGCTGAATGCTGAACCAGAGCCCAGCTGGGTCGCTGCAATAGCTTGCAATCTCATGATCCTAGCAGCAGGATCCATGCCTTGAGGTATCAATGCTATCTCTCTTTCTAAAGAATGAGCATCTTGAGCTGCATAACCCATCACGTGCTGAGCAATACTTTTTAAGCTGCCTCCAAACTGAAGTGCTGTCGAAACATTTAAAGATCCTGTTGATCTCATTTGTAATCCCGTCAACAAATAGTTTTGCGTCATAATAAAATCTGCTGTTTCATTCGGTGTTGTTTCATCTACCACTTTACGTCTCTTAACACTCGATGTTTCACAATCCATGTCTATAGGACGAAGGTGAGCCCCAAAGCTTGCCCTTACCCTTGTGCTTAAACTTGAAGATATGCTGTTCACTGAATAAGCTTGCCACTGAAAGGGTGGTTGCGAAGCTGCTGCGGCGGCGGCAGCACTGCCTGCAAAAAAAGCACTATAATCAATGGAACTAGAGAAACTTGACATATGTATTACTCCTTACTTTTCTATATTTTGTTAGGTGAATGATACGTTACATTAATAATTATTTCAATTAATTTTTCTGTCGCATAAATAATTAATGAATTGCTTGCTAGTATATTAATAACTCGTTAAGAAATAAATCTTACAGCTTACTCATTACTTTCATCTCTTAGGCACTTTGCCAATCAAAGGGCATCACCTGTTCAATGGTATTTTTTTTGTGACGCAGCATCAGCAGCCTGTCAATACCAACTGCTACTCCTGAACACTCAGGAAGACCTCGCTTCAAGGCTTCAATAAATCGCATATCAATCGGCAGCTTCTCTTTTTTTAGTGCCACTCGTGTCTCATTTGCTTCATGTAAACGCTTGAGCTGCTCATTAGGATCTTGCAGTTCATGATAGCCATTGGCAAGCTCTAC
>JAHFTM010000075.1 GCA_023269335.1 Chlamydiia bacterium | reverse complement strand
GTAATGAAATTTGTTCGGATCTTCCGATCTGACCGTTTCCATGAAGTTTTTCAGTAGTTGGCAAAATGTGTGTGGCCTGTTTGCACTTTCAAGGCTTTCCTCGATCAGACTTAATCGACAAGCTAACATCATTGCCTGTTCGCTATATGGAATATTCATTTTTAGCCTTACAGCCTCCCTGAGAGAATGTCTTAAAGTAGCCTCCTTCTTCAACCGTAGTCTTCTCTTGTTCTGAGCAGATGTAAATTCCCTGATACCATCGTTGAAACCAGGGCCATTCATATTGAGGGAAATACTGAAGTAGTGGGATGAAATTTCTAGGCATCTGCATAACTTACCTCTTAATTTTTAGAACATTTCGAATGTACCGTATTTCGCAATTAATTCGCAATACGGAACCGCGAATTGAAGAAAAAAAAGAGATTTTACACGTTCAGTATGAGTATTGCTGGAGAAAAAGATTGCTCAAGACCTATCTTGAGAGCCGCTTCTTTAAAATTTCTAAAAATAGTTGCAGGATTGAGCGGAGCATTTTGTCTTCCCAAGAAGATCTGTCCGCGTGTTTTTTTACCAATGAGAGCATTAATATCTGAAAATACATGCCCTGGATAACTTACCAGCTGATTTTTATACTGAATCATTTTTTTCTCAAAATCAATGTTCTCGACTTGTAGATCTAATATCTCATCTAAGAAACGAGTTCCTCCAAAGTAGAGAAGCTTTGCAACAAGTTGTTCTTTCTCTTTTAGAGCGTCAAGAAATTTAATAAAACGTAGATACTCAAAAGCTCTTCCTCTTGCCCTTACAAGGTCAGGATCTTCGAGTCTTTCAATGTAACCATGTGTTTCATTTGAGAGCCATTGCATGAAGCTGATATAGGTAGTTACGAGATACTCTCGTGTAAATAATGCAAAATCGTTTTGACTCCTTATCGCATCTAGGACGGTACGATGGTTAAATCCACGCGCATCTTCAAGTGTCCAAGCACTCTTTTTTGAGTCAGTAATGCCAATATAACTATGCTCTATAAGCATCTGAGCCGCATCTAACAGCTCGGTACGCAATGAAGCCACCTCTTTAGTCCAAACAATAAAAGTAGCAAGAAATGGCGTACGGGACATTTTCTTGATACTATTTTGATGTGTGTCATGTAGTTGAGTCTTTTCTTCAATGAAAAGAGAGCATGATTTTAGAAGTGCTTTAACAGGAATTTTATCTTTGCAAAACTCTACAAGCGCATCTACCTGATTATTGGTAGTCGCCTTAGCATCGGTCCTCTTTGTAGATTTCCAAGATATTTTTCCGTAGTCCGGCATTAACTAATCCCTAAAATTTCTTCGTCTGCTGCTCTAAAGAAAACCGACAGATGGTTACACTTTTAACTTGCTCGGTTGTCTGTCCAAAATTTGTCTCGTTGTTCAGAGGCACTACTAAGAGTGTAGCAATTTCACCTTTTTCTCGATATCTCTCTCGTGCTTTATTTTCTTTCAGCGTGTGGCTTTTAAAATAGAATTTTCTAAAAGAAATCTGCTGTAAATGCGACCCAGCACTTTTGAGACAGAGGAGGCATAACGTTCGGAAAAAGACTCAAACCAACGAGTGTTGTCGCCAAGGGCTTTTAAGTCGGCACTTCGCGCAAAACAACTTCCAACAATTCCCAATTTTCAGAGACAAAATCTAGCCTGCACGATTGTTCTCGTATACGCATTTATTGTGCCATTTTCGGCAAAATTACATGGCATACTGGCCCAGGGTTGGCCCAAACAATGCGAGACTTTTCGGTTTTTTCTTTATTCCTCACATGTTGGTGTGATACGTTTATTCCGCTAATTAATGAGGTCTTGATGAAACGCTGAAAAAAAGCGGATCATGTTGAAGCAAAAAGGCACTTAAACATATGAAAAAAATTATACACACAGTTGTGATTTTGCTTTCCCTTATTCTTTCAATGATTTGGGTAAACAGTAAATTTGATCATGTCATGCAACGACTCGAAGCTATTGAAAAATCACTTATAAGAATAACGACAGCAGCAGCTAATTTGTGAGTCTAAATCAATAAAAGACTCTTATATACAAACCGCCTATTTTTTCCTTCAACTCGCAAAAAATACGTCCCCTATGTATATTGAGAAGCGTTTCACATAGAGGAGCTTGATGTGCAAGACAAATTAATAGATAAACTAGTCGAATATTTACAGAATTCACAAGATTTCATGCTTGAGCAGATGCCAGAAATCATACGGCAGGCTCTTACATATGAAAAAATGTCAGCTTATTTTACCGCAGGGCTGATGCTGCTGCTTTTTGTCATAGGAGTTTCAACTGCTATATATATTTGGAAACGCCCTAAATTGGAGAGTGACGGCCGTTGGAGTGGGCCTTCAATATTTGCACTCTTGGTATCGCTTATGTTCTCACCAATGTTTTTTGTCACACTGTGCATCAACATAGATAAGCTGCTCAAAATCTACATTGCCCCCAAATACTATTTGATACAGCTTTTTGCGAATATGCAGCATCAGTGATCGTCACAATCCACACCCACCTCTAGAGGCGGGTGAAACCTCTATCCCACTTCACACCTGCGGTGCCTTTTGAAATGTTTCAATCCACACCCACCTCTAGAGGCGGGTGAAACGCTACTGGGAATATGTCGAAGCGTTAGCTTCCATGTTTCAATCCACACCCACCTCTAGAGGCGGGTGAAACTCGCAAATTGCACAAAGTCGTATTCAAGTGAAATGTTTCAATCCACACCCACCTCTAGAGGCGGGTGAAACGAGTAGCTTTTTATTTTTGGAGACAAATTAATCAGTTTCAATCCACACCCACCTCTAGAGGCGGGTGAAACGATTGCAGTAAAGTCTGGTAACTACAAAGACATGTTTCAATCCACACCCACCTCTAGAGGCGGGTGAAACCAAGCACAGCGATGACAAAAGACTGGTCTAACAAGTTTCAATCCACACCCACCTCTAGAGGCGGGTGAAACGCGTCAGCAGACACAAAGAGATCTTAATATCGCCGTTTCAATCCACACCCACCTCTAGAGGCGGGTGAAACCTATGATGTAGGCTCTAACTTCAATACTAATGGGTTTCAATCCACACCCACCTCTAGAGGCGGGTGAAACCCAACACGTTGGGGCCTACTTCGAATACTTATCGTTTCAATCCACACCCACCTCTAGAGGCGGGTGAAACTTCTCTAATAGTAAGTAACTAATTCTTAGTTGTATATATACAGTATTTCGCGAACCCATCTGTATTTTCTAACAACAATCGTAGTTTAGTTATACTACTTTTATTTAAAGCCTAATAATTAAACACTTAACGAACTCGCGAAAATATACATTAAAGCGACAATACTTCAGGTTCGCGCAAAACATATGACTTTGCATGAGATGAACCTGTTCATCAAATGATTAATGGTTCCTCAAAATCTCTGGCACGGAATGTTCCAAATTCTTTTACATGGCGTTTAAGTGGTTCTACCAAACAGTATAACCTTAAATTATCTTCATCTGTCTTTATTTCGTTCAACAATCGTTTCTCAAGCAAAACATACGTGGTTTTATTTACCTTACATTCAAAAACTGATTTCTGCACTCGTTGGCCATAATCTTGACAAACTTTTGCAATACGTCTTAATCGACGACGACCTGCGGGCGTTTCTGTTGAGACATCATAAGTTACAAGAATTAACATGAGCTATCGATGCAGATAAGGTACATACACTGGAGCATCTCCTCTAAGATAACGCGCTAACATTCTGGCTTGGATATGTGGCAAAAGACCAATGGGCACCGGTTTATCAATCAATCGATGTTGAACAACTTCTTGCTTTCGCTTTTGATAGGCTAAAATCACAGACCTTCTACCCTCATCATCAAGTAATACTGCACCACCTACACAAGTAGTGAATCGTGCTGCTTGAATCTGACCTCGATTGATCAAAGTAAGTACAAGGCGATCCGCGATTACTGAACGAAATTCTTCTAGCAGATCCAATGCAAGCGCAGGTCGCCCAGGCCGAGAAACATGCAAAAATCCAAGTTGCGGATCTAATCCAACACTCTCGAGTGCAGAACGACAATCATGTAATAGGATTGCATAAAGGAATGAGAGTAATGCATTAAATGCATCTTGCGGGGGTCGTCGTGTACGGGTATCAAAATGAAACACTGATCGAAAGACTGGTTTTACAAGGTACTGTAGTGACTGAAAATATATTCTTGCACTATTTCCTTCTTCGCCACGAAGAGAATCAAGATCTGGCGAACTTGATAACTTGTGCAAATGTCGAAGCACAAGTTGCGCATTCTGTGTCAAAATTGCTTTATCATCTTCATTTTCTGTATCTCTCGCGCCACGCAAGATAACATTTCGACTATTTCTAAGCTTACCAGCTAGAAATGCAGCTGCCAGGTCTTTTATTTTTCCTGAGTCATCGGCCGCGCGATATTGAGATTGACGAAGCAAGATATTACCGCTGACAGGTCCTTCGACACGCGCTCGGAACTGTCCATTACGATGAAGCCATACGATGCTCCTACCATCTTCCATACACCGCCCCATCAGTGCAGGGCTTAACATTACATCCCCTACTAGCACCAATGAGCACAAATGATGTAAAGGGATTTGGGATTTTTTCTCTTTCTCGATCATTACACAAATCGTTTCACCTTCAAGCTTTAAGTAAGCATCAGGTGTAGTGACATAAAGAGTATTTAATAATACTGTCACAAATACACCTCTTCAGAATCATCAAAGAGACATTGATTCATTTGCAACAGCTTGTGAGAACTATGAATCATCTCTGGTTGGCATATTTCATGCAATGAGCAACCTGAGCAACGCCTTTTATCTTTAATCGGTTGAGGACGCAGCTTTTCCTTGAGCAGTTGTCGAATCTGTACCGCGGTATCCTCTATTATGTTTCGTAACGAAAGATCAATAATCAATTCCCGTCGCCGTCGTGACTGGTAATGGTAAATGGCTCCTTTTTCAACTGGTCTTCCAAGCATTTCTTCTAAGCACATTGCCTGTGCAGCAAGTTGAAAATCATCATTAATCCATCTACGACGTTCACCATGTTTGTGTTCGACAGGGTAAATAACACCCTCTGAATGAAATTCAACAGCATCGCATTTTCCAGAAAGACCTAACCTTCGATTCCATACGGGAAGGGCATACTCAACATGTACGTCTGTGTTCACCTTATGTCCGATCTGATCAACACGCTCATGTTCAAAAGTACCTAACAATGTGTGGACATTGTCTGTGAACTCTCCTTCTACATGGATCAAGTAGCAACGTCGTGGACAATACATAAAGTGATTAAATGCTGAGAGCGGGATCATTTCCTGCTCTTCCTCAATTAAATGGTGTCCATGTACCATAAGCCTTGCCAATTCAACCTTGAATAGGTCCTAGAGGACTTTTTGCAGGTTCATGAAGAAAGTTAAGCTTAATCCCTGGAGGTAAATTCTTTTCATTCCACGCACACTCAACCTTGTAATCTTCGTAGGATTGAGGAAAAGTTTTTCCTTCTTTAAGGCTGACTTTAATACCTTCAAATAGCTTATGAGAATGAAAGCAGCCTACTCGTGCTTCGCGCTTGTTTTGTTCAGCATTATTTGGATGCTGCGTTCCGCAATGCTCAAAATCATAAAGACCGCGTACAATCATCTCTCCACGCCCAGCGGCACGATCATGTTCAAACATATTAAGAATAGCTTCAAATAGTAGTCGAAGATCATCTTTAGTAAAACCTGTGCGTTCAGCAAATGCAGGTGAACCATAGCCTTTAGCGGCATACAAGGCATATGGTACTATGTATTTATTGCCCATTGTCCGTTCCTTTTTTTCATCTTCGTTTTTAGTGACGCAACACCTAGTGATTGTAATCTCCAAAGGTGTAATTGGATCGAATGATTGCGCAAAAGTTAATTGCACAGGCCCTTGAACTTGCCCAAAAGGAGAACCATTCAAAATACCCTTTCCTGTAGAAACAACTGCGCCAAAAGTGCGCACATCATAGAATTCGCGGCATAGCCAGTTTTTTGCACGTTCTTCTGGGGAGGCACCTTTCAAATCACTATTTTGTTTTTTCCCTTCATCCTCTGCTTCTGTTTGCTCATTTTCAATCACAGTACCACTCTTAATAAGGATATCAAAGCCATTAGCGACATCAGACTTGCGCGCAGCAGGAAATTTTTCAACATAATTTCGAATTTTCCGTTTTAAACACACATCCGACACAAAGCCACGATTTGTATTCGGATCGAGCCGAGGTAAGTTACCTGCATCAGGATCACCATTAGGGTTGCCATTTGTAACTTCAAATATAAGAAGGAAGTCATGTCGATTTTCTAAAATATTATCACTCATAGTATCTCCTCAGTGTTTTAATTAATTTTATTCTATTGGATCCAAATTGCCCTTGAAACATTTCCTGTTGGCATAATCAGCCGCCTTCTGCTGATAAAATCCGAGTGCAAAGCGACCTTGCGCCTGGAGGTCTAATGTACGTGGGAAAGTTGGTGCAAGCAGTTTTTGACGCATTTCTTCTGTCTGACCAAAGTTTGCGCAAATGTTTTGAATCTTTCTTTCAATAGCCTTAGCAGCAGCTTGCCCTTTATCTCCTCTTCGAGAGAGTTTTTTAAGATGATGTATATGAAGCCTCCAGAGAATGCCAAAAGCGGTCATAGGTGCAGTAGATGCCGACGAAAAATATCGGCCTACTATAGTAGCTCCTTCGAGTTTCCATTCGTGTGCATTTTGTTGTAATTCGTCAAAGATTGCTAAAAGGCGCCCACAATTATATGCTGGATCAGTCGTTTCAGCAGTGAGCTCAGGTTTTATGACCATATCGGTTTCCTTTCGATTACGATTAATAATTAGTTTAAGCAGCGCGAATCGGCTTTCATCTGCACGCAATGAATATTTCTTACCACCAAGAAGTTGAGAATGCAGCTGCTTAAGGATGGCTTTAAGTAAACTGACTGATGGCGCTGTGCGTTCAAACGCAGCGCGATAAAGTTGAGTCAGCACATCTGATTGTAAATCCTTAGGTTCACGAACAGTTGTATAGGCAAGGCGAGAAATAGCAAGAGGTGGGCTACTTTTCTTTGCATCGTTTTTTTGCTTCTTCTTTTCTTCTTTGTGAACTTGGAGAAGATCAAGATCAGAAAACCATTCCTGAAAATTATCGATGGTTTGAAACAATGGTTGTTGTAACCAATGGCGTACAACTATGCGCCCGCTATTTCCTGTGAGTATGACAGCAAAGAATTGGTCTGAATTAGTCATATCACGTTGATACCCTACACTTGTTGATTTCAAGAATTCTTTAAATTCTTGCGGTTTTGGAGATTCTAAAAGACGAATAAAAATATCGGCTTCTAGTATCTGTTCTTTTTCTTTAACCCAGAAACAAAACTCGCTCTGCCCAATTCGTATGTGATGATTAGGCTGCTCTAACAACCAATTCAATGCTGCACAATAGGCCATTGCTGCTTCATCAGATATTGAAGCATTCTTACTTTCCTCAAACTCATAAGAAGCAAAAGCATCTTTATCAAATGATACTATTGCTGCGCCAAAAGACGATGTATTAGGGACACCTCTAATCTTTAAATGATGCCTACGTGCTATTTGTTTGTCTTTTTGACCAGTGATGAGGCAAACGCCTTTGGAAGCAATTTCTAGTGATTGTTCACAATTGGCTTTATAAGTTTCACGCCAAAACCGTCGAATATTTTCATTTTCTAAAAGTAATTCACCTTCAACTTCAAATGTAAAATTCCCAAAGTTAAGACGCTCTTCAGATCCGTCTGCTAAACGAATCCACCAAGAGCACATACCTGTTGATTTACCATCATTCTTCGCACCCCAACGAAGAAAAGTAGGTTCTGTATTGATCGCATGCATTTCGCGGAACTTTAATAGAGCTGCCAAACCTGAATGACCTGTAGCTTTAGCTGCATCGTCAATTTGTTTCCAAAAATGAATATGTTTTTTCTTATTATTGCCTTTTGTGCTATCGGATATTGGTTTTTTTAAATCATCTACTAAACCAAAAA
>JAHFTM010000074.1:7083-8170 GCA_023269335.1 Chlamydiia bacterium | reverse complement strand
TGCCCATACGCTTCATAGGAATGGTGTCTAGCAAAAGATCTTTCTTATCGCCTTGCTGAAACTCTGTCATCTGAGTCTCGATGTAACCAGGCGCTATGCAGTTGACAGTGATATTGCGGCTAGCAACTTCTTTGGCAAGTGATTTTGAAAAGCCTATCATACCAGCCTTTGAAGCGGCGTAGTTGGTCTGTCCTGGATTTCCTACAATACCAACAACCGAGGAGATATTGATAATTCTTCCTGTGCGAGCCTTGATCATCGAACGAATGATAAGTTGGCAAGTAAAAAAGCAGGATTTTAAATTCACGTCAAGTACTGCATCCCAGTCACTTTCAGTCATTTTCATTAACAGCGTATCGCGCGTAATACCCGCATTATTGACTAAGATGTCTACTTTTTGAAAACGCGTGAGGCAGTCTTGAATGGCGTTTTCAATCTGTTCTTTGTTAGAAATGTCCACTTTAGCAAAAATAATGCTGTCTCTTTGCGTGAGCTCTTTGGCTTGCTTTTCAAGCGCCTCACCACGCTCAGTGTTTGTACCGATGGCATAAACGGTAGCACCCTTTGCAGCGAGTGCTAGGGCAATTGCTTTTCCAATGCCTGCTGTAGCGCCGGTGACGATGGCAACTTGGTTTTGAAACTGTAATGTGTTTTTGTCTTTTTGCACTTCTGTTATTTTCTCGTCTGTCATTTTGTTAACTCTTGTTCTAGCAATTTTAAATCTTCTACTTTTTCAATATTGAAAGTTTGTGCTTTGACCCCGATTCTTTTATTCATAGCGGCAAGCGTTTTGCCGCAGCCGACTTCGATAAAAAGTTCGATAGCATTGTCGTCAAGTGTGCGTACAGCATTTTGCCAACGTACAGGCTGCGTAACTTGTCGAATGAGAAGCTCTTTTATCTCTTCGGGATTTTCGGAAAAGCTGCCTGTGACGTTAGTTGCCAGGTGAACGCTAGTTTTTACAATGGGAGCCTGTTTGACATGAGGTGTAAGCCTTTCTTGAGCCTCTTTCATCAAGCCACTATGAAATGCCCCGTGCACTTGCAGCTGTATAGCGCGTTTAGCACCCTTTGCAAGGCAGGCCTTA
>JAHFTM010000074.1:0-7073 GCA_023269335.1 Chlamydiia bacterium | reverse complement strand
GACCACTTGCCCGGGGCAATTAAAATTTGCACACCAAAGATCCTGCGCCATATTCAGCTCGTCTACAATAGCTTCTACTTGGCTTGCATCGAGTCCTAAAATGACGGACATGCTGCCCTTTTGTTTTTCGCAGGCATCATGCATGTACTCTCCACGTGCTTGAACGAGAGGCAGGCAGTCATGAAAAGAGAGTTTTTGGCTTGCTGAAAGTGCTGTATACTCACCAAGGCTTAATCCTGCACAAGCAAAAGGGGAGCAGTTCGTCTGAAAAAGATCGGTCACTACTTTCAACAAAGCAAGTGAGGTGGTAAAAATGGCTGGCTGGCTGTTTTTCGTTTCTGTAAGTTTTGCCTCATCAGCACCAAAGATGATCTCTGAAAGTTTACGGTTGAGTATATCGTCAGCCTCTTCAAAAACTTGTTTGGCAGCTGGGAAATCACGGTAAAAATCATGGCCCATACCATTGTACTGAGCTCCTTGACCAGGAAATAGAAAGGCAATGCGCTTTTTTTGATTCATGCGTTTTATCTCTGTTATACTTTTGTAAGTAAAGCTGCTCCCCAAGTAAGCCCACCACCGAAAGCTACTAGGAGAAGATGTTCATTTTTTTTAGGTTTTTCCTTGCTGTCAAGGAGAGAAAGCGCAATCGGCACAGTAGAGCTTGAAGTGTTGCCAAAATGCTGAATCGTGCGATAAACGCGCTCCCATGGAATGTTGAAACGCTTGGCAATAGCTTCCATAATGCGGATGTTTGCCTGGTGGGGGATGAGCCAGCTGAGCTCTTCTTGTGCGATGCCTGCTTTTTCGAGACAGTCAGAGGCTGCAGCTTCCATGCGGCGTACAGCATGCTTAAAGACCTCTTTTCCCATCATTTTCAGGTAGTGTTGGCGGAGATTTAAAGTTTCTTGTGAGGCAGGTATTCGCGAGCCGCTTGCAGGTATTGTGATGAGCTCTGACTGTTCTCCGTCGGCACCTAAGCAGACATGACGGATGGCATAGCCGGAACCATTTTTTTGCACAAGCGCTGCGCCTGCACCATCGCCAAAAAGTACACAGGTTGTGCGGTCTTGATAGTCAACATAGGCTGAATTTTTTTCTGTGGCTATGACCAGGACGTTATTATAGATGCCTGATTCAATCCAGGCTTTAGCAAGAGATAGACCATAAATGAAGCCGGAACAAGCAGCTTGGATATCTAAAGCTGAGGCTTTCTTAGCGCCTATTTCGTGCTGAATGAGCGCTGCTGTACTTGGACAGAGGTAGTCGGGTGTCATAGAGCTTACAAGGATAGCATCGACATCTTTGGCTTCGACAGCTGCATCGTTTAGTGCTTGTAAAGCAGCTTTTGCTCCCATGGTAGAAGGAAACTCTGTGTCCGATGCTATCCTTCGCTCTTCAATGCCAGAGCGGGTCATGATCCACTCGTTTGATGTGTCGACCATTTTTTCAAGGTCAGCATTAGAAAGAATGCGCTCGGGCAGGAATATTCCAAGCCCAGTGATGGTGGCAGTGATTGTATCGTGTAGCTCTTTTTTCATTTTATCCTGAGAGTTATGATAAAATTATAAAGGTATTAAAGAAATTCTACCAAGGATTTCTGCAATCAGTTAGGATGTTTAGCTATGAGATACCCTATTGCTATAGAAAAATTAATGCGGCTTTTAAATAAGCTTCCTGGAGTGGGAAGGCGCACAGCTGAACGTTATGCCTTTGATTTTTTACTCCAATGGAAGGATGAGGAGCTTGTAGATATACAATCGCTTCTTCAAGAGATCAAAGCCAGTATTAAAAAGTGTGATGTGTGTGGCTCGTTGACTGACGCTGACAACTGTCATTTTTGTTCAGACACTACACGCAGGCGCGACCTTTTATGTATCGTAGGCTCATGCCGTGAAGTGTATGCTATAGAAAGCACCAAAGAGTTTCGCGGTACATATCATGTGCTTTCTGCACTTCTTTCACCACTTGATGGCAGAGGAGAAGAGGTGTTGGAGCTCGGTAAAATTACAAATCGCATTCTCTCCTCTGAAATTACGGAAGTGATCGTAGCGCTAGACTCAACTCTTGAGGGCGACACTACATCTCTTTTTTTAAAGCAGCACCTAGAGCAGTTTCCGGTGAAAGTTTCACGTTTGGCCTTCGGTATTCCTGTTGGTTCTGCTCTTGAGTATGTCGACGGTGGGACGCTTGCCAGGGCATTTCTCGGTAGAGCCACTTTCTAATTCTTGATAATTACTTCATGATCAAGTAAGGTATTCCCCTCTTACACCTAGAGGGCTTGTCTATTATGAAATTCATCCAATCAGTACTTTTAGCGTTTGCTTTTTTAATTTCCCCTGTGCTCAGTGCAGTTGAGAATCAGCCATATGAAAATCAGCTCATTGAGAAGATTGAAATCAGCATTGGTGGTGAACAGAATAAAATTCAAGAGGCAAGCATTCGAGCGCGGATGAAAACAAAAGAGGGCGCTTTATTTTCACAAGCTGACTTTGACGAAGACTTGAAAGTGCTTTCCAAAGAGTTTGACCACATTGATTCTGCAATTGATGCACAGAACCATAAGCTTGTTATACAGATGAAGTGCGCTATCAAACCTACCATCCATGCGCTTACTTTCATAGGTAACAAGGCTGTCCCAACTGATAAGTTGCAAAAAGAGCTTGATATAAAGGTAGGGGCAACTTTCGATCGAAGTCAATTTAACAAAGCATTCCATAAGTTGAAAAACTACTACGTTAAAAAAGGCTATTTCGAAGCTGAGCTTGATTACAACGTGAAAAAAGATGAAAAGATGGGTGGCGTGGAAATTGAAGTCGACATCAAAGAAGGTAGATCAGGTCACATCAAAGAGCTGCGTTTCACAAATTTTACCAAAAAAGAACAAGAAGAGCTTACAGAGATCATGCTCACCAAAGAATACTGCTTTTTTACTAGCTGGTTTTCAGGTGAAGGAACGCATAAGGCAGAAGTTTTTCGTCATGATGAGCTTACAGTGCTCAACTATCTACACAATGAGGGATATGCCGATGCAAAAATTGAGACGATCATTCATGAGACAAAAGGCAAGGATTACATCACCTTAGAAATCATTGCTGATAAAGGGACTTTATATCACTTTGGCGATGTTGCAATGAGCGGAGAGAAGCTATTTTCAAAAGAGCAACTCATAAAACTTTTGCCCTTTAAAAAAGGAGAGCCCTATTCACCTGAAAAAGTTCGTGATGCTTCAAGGATCATATTTGATACGTATGGTAAAAAGGGTTATATCGATGCTCTTATTACACCTGACGTGAAGGTGATCGCTGATCAGCATATCTATAACGTACAGATCACTATTGAAGAGGGTGGGCGCTATCGTGTAGGTTTGATTAAAGTATTTGGTAATACAAAGACAGAAGCTGCGGTGATCTTGCACGAGTCTTTGCTTACTCCTGGTGAAGTATTTGATACAACTTTGTTAAATAAAACAGAAGAAAGGCTAAAAAATATTGGCTTTTTTACCAATGTCAACGTCTATGCTGTCAAATCCAAGACAGGGGAAGGGGAGTCGACAACGGGAAAAAGTGCTAATTTCCGCGATGTTTTTATCGAAGTAGAAGAAAATCCTACCACAGCAAATTTTCGCACTTATGTAGGTTATAGTACCTCAGAAAAACTTATGGGAGGCTTTTCAGTTTCTGAGTCGAACTTTAACTCCAAAGGCATTCCCTATATGTTCACTCGTGGCTTAAAAAGTCTTCGAGGAGGTGGTGAATATTTAGGCCTAGAGACAGTGTTTGGTACAAGACAGCAATCTTATACAATTTCCTGGACGAAGCCCTATTTTCTAGATACGCCTTGGACGGTGGGGATGGACTTAAGTAAATCCCGTAACTCTTATTCTTCAAACGTCAACGATTACTTTACGCGTGCCTATAGTGCGCAGCTTTTTGCAAGCTATCCAATAAACGCTTTTATGAAGTTTGGTACTCATTACCGTCTGACACATTCGTTTATCAAGTTGAAAAATATTCATCATAAAAAACGTAACCGTGAGCTTATTCACGAATCGAAAAATGGTGGCCTTATTTCTGCTGCGGGGACAACGTTGAGTTATAACTCTACCAACCACCCGGTGTTGCCAACTAAAGGATTAAAATCATCTCTTGGTGCTGAATTTGCAGGGCTTGGCGGCGATCATACATTCTTACAGCTTGCCTACCTCAATACAAACTTTTGGTCGCCGTATAAAGGAGCAGTTCTCCGAATGCGTGGAAATATAAAGTTTATGAAAACTTTAGGTAGCACACATCCACGAGATTTGCCATTTGCTGAGCGCTACTACCTTGGGGGTGAGCAGACACTTCGTGGTTATCATTTCAATAGCGTAGGGCCTAAATTTCATGATAAGAGACGCACAGCCCGAGGCGGAGTCTCTGAAGTACTGCTTTCAACAGACTATACGCAGTATCTTTTTAAAAAATTAGATGCATTTGTCTTTTTTGATGCAGGTAACGTTTACTTTCAGCAATTTCATGTAGGTACGCTACGTGCCTCTTATGGTTATGGTATTAAAATTAAAATGAATGAAAACTCACCACCACTCGTGATTGGGTATGGCTATCCAATCAATCCGCAAAGAAAAGAGGACGTTAAGCGCTTCTTCTTAACTTTTGGTGCGAGTTTCTAAAAAATTGTGGAAATTGCAAAAGAAATATGAGATCATTGTTGGGACTTAATTTTCGGAGGGATATGAACAAAAAAGCAGTATGGGTAATGAGTGGCTTCTTTCTTGCGTGTGTAACGTATGTTTTCATCAGTGCTGTACCTAGCACACCTGAAGCTGATTCCAGAATTCAGGCCAAAATTGGTGTGGTTGATTTCAAAGTATGTCTTGAGAATTCAAAGCTTGGAAAACTCGAACAGGGCCGTTTTGAAGAGATTAAAAAGCAGATGGAAGCTTCCATTGAAGTAAAAGAAAAAGAGCTGAATGAGATGGCTCCAAAATTTAAAGATGAATATATCGATACGCTCACACCAGAAGCTGAAGCTGAGTTAAAAGAAAAATTTCGTCGTTTAAGCCAAGAGCTTTCTCAGAATCAGAACCAGTACTACCAGCTTCTCAACCAAGCAAACTTTCAGATCGTACAAAAAATTAGCGACTGGATTGGCACAGCTTCTGAGAAGATAGCGAAAAATAAAAACTTAGATATCGTGTTGAATGATGAAGCTTGTTTCTTTGTAGTGCCAGGTTATGATGTCTCGCTTGATGTTGTAAAAGAGTTAGATGAGCGCTTTGCAAAAGAAGAGAAAAAGAATCCGGAAAAAACAGAAGAAAAGTCTGAAAAGAAATGAAAAAGATAGTTTTTCCTTCTTCTCCTTCTTATACACTCCAGGAAATTGCGAAAATCTTAAAAGTTGAGCTGAGGGGTGACCCTCAGCTTAAAATTTCCGGTGTGAATGATTTGGATTCAGCAAAAGAATCAGATGTCTCTTTTTTTTCAAACCCGCGCTATGAACAGGCGATGAAAAAATCGCAGGCTGGTGCAATCGTCATATCTAACAAGCAGGACTTACAAGAAGAGATTATTTGCCAAAAAAATTTTCTTATTGCAGAAGATCCTTCCAGGACATTTCAGGAGCTTGTTGAGCTTTTTTCAAATGCAAAAAAAGAGCCATCAGCTTTTTTAGGAATACATTCTACCGCAGTGATCCATGAAAGTGCACAGATAGAAGAGGGTGTCACTTGTGGTCCTTACGTGGTGGTAGATGCCAATGCACACATTGGAAAAAACAGCTTTATCGGATGTGCGAGCTATATTGGAATGGATGTGAAGATTGGAAATGAGTGTGTGATTCATCCGCAGGTCGTTATTCGAGAAGGATGCATTATAGGCAACCGTGTGGTGATACAGCCTGGGGCGATTATTGGCTCATGCGGCTTTGGATTTACAACTGATAAAAATGGATGCCATTCAAAACTCAATCAGGTGGGTACTGTCATCATTGAAGATGATGTAGAGATTGGTGCTAACACAACAATTGACCGTGCTCGCTTTCAAGCGACAACAATTGGTGAAGGTTCGAAAATTGATAACCTTGTTCAAATTGGCCACGGGGTGATCATTGGAAAGCATAATTTCATCATTGCTCAAACCGGTATTGCTGGTTCGACCGAAACAGGAAAGCATGTTATTTTAGCTGGCCAGGTTGCAGTGAATGGTCATATCAAACTGGGAGATGGAGTAGTTGTGTCAGCACGCTCCGGTGTTTCAAAATCACTGCTTAAGGCAGGAAAATATGGAGGCGTGCCGGCAATGCCGCTTGCTGACTATAATCGTATGGCTGTGCATCTCCAGAATATTGAAAACTTAGTACAAGAGCACAAGCTGTTGAAGAAAAAAATTCTGGAACTTTTAAATCTTGATTCTCTTAACGAGGAAGGTCAAGATATATCAGCCTCTAGTACGTAGTTCATCTTATCTGACTATTTTTTGTGGGTTCTGTTGATATATTCTATTCCTATTACCAGACCAACGAGCGCTGCGTATATTGCTACACCAATAAACATACCTTGATTTGCTGCAAGCGTGTCTAAACAGTTTTTGCCTGATTTAAGGCATGAGCTTAAAAGTGAGACAGAACGTGAGCATAAGTTTCCTTGCTTTATCTGTTGCTCCGACTCTCTTTGCTGCAGTTGATGCGAAGTTGTTGTTGGTGTGTTACTTGCTCTCATATATATCCCTTTTTTTACAAGCTAGTGTTTGAAAGAAATATATATCATATAATTTTTATGTGTTTTACGCAATTTGTAATCACATAAGCCAATTAGTATCAACTTTAATTACTTCTTTGTGCTGTCCTATAGTAGCGATTAATCGTCCAATGACGGATCCAGCAATCACTCCGCTGATTGAGTATGGAAAAAGAAAGTGAATGATGCCTGCCGTAGCAATTCCTGCGCCATTTCCAGCAAGTTCTAGGAGGCAAGACTCCTCTGTTAGGCCAATGCCATTAACTGTTGACCAAAAAATTGTGGTTATAGTGCTACCGAGCGTATACCCAGGAACGAGTGCAGTAGGACTAGAGGCAAT
>JAHFTM010000073.1:3022-8298 GCA_023269335.1 Chlamydiia bacterium | reverse complement strand
AATTTCAGGATCATTATTTGCTGAAATTGTAGCAATCTGCTTGATCTCTGCAGTGCTTTGAACTGGACTTGCAAGGTCGGACAGAGCGTTTACCATAGCTTCAACGGCTTGTTCAATGCCGCGCTTTAAGCTCATCGGGTTAACGCCAGCAAACACATTTTTCAGACCCGCATGAAAGATTGCTTCTGCCAGAACAATTGCCGTTGTAGTACCGTCTCCAGCTACATCGGATGTCTTGGAAGCCACCTCTTTCACAATTTGCACGCCCATGTTTTCGAACTTATCTTTCAGGGCTACTTCTTTAGCAACAGTAACGCCATCTTTTGTGGAAAGCGGTGCGCCAAAGCCTTTGTTAATCACAACATTACGCCCTTTTGGGCCAAGAGTCACCTTCACTGCTTTTGCAAGGGTACGTACGCCGCGGGCTAAGGCTTTTAAAGCATCTTCATTAAACTGCATCATTTTTGACATAACTATCTTCCTTTTCCTTATTCCTTTTTCCTTACCCTACGATGACTAAAATTTCATCTTCAGAAAGAACCAATAATTCCTCGTCGTTCGCTTCTTCACTTTTCACTTCTGTTCCTGCATAAGCGCTAAATAAAACAACATCGCCAATTTTTACAGACATCGGCTCAAGTTGCCCATCATCATTCATTTTGCCAGGTCCGCAAGCGACAACTTTACCCTCTTTTGGTTTCTCTTGAGCTGTGTCTGGGAGAATAATGCCGCCTTTTGAAGTTTTTACTTTTGAACGCTGCACAAGCACGCGATTTCCAAGTGGTTTCAGTTTCGTCATGATTATAAACCTCATTTTTAAATGTTGTGATTCATGAGCGAGAATTTTATAGATACAAGATCAATTCTGTCAAGACTAAGCGTAAAAAATTAGCAGAAAAAGAACAAGACTGCCAAATCAATAATGTATAATAAAATGCATGCTCTTGTTGACTTTTTCACCTGCTTGATATTTTCTTAATACATTTAAAACTATAATGCGTGCGTTTTACAAAATTATTTTTGGAGTGATGACGTATGGAGTGGGCGCTGACATTGAATCGACATAGACTTTATGATACATGGGCAAAAGATAGCAGCAAGTTGCAGTGTACTCATCGCAACATCACCTTAGGTCTGCATATTTCAAATGCCGCATTCGATGTACTGAATTCCCGTATTTATCACAATGCCCAGACTGCCTTAGCTACCATGTTTGTATTTGGCACTCTCCTCTGCACAGCTGCTGTTGTAAGCGCCTTTGAAGTCATCAATTTTTTAGACCTGTGCAATATATCCATGGCCTTTTCTCTTTGGTGTGCCGTCAAGGTCTATTCTCTCGTAACTTCCTTACTCTTTCCTGATGTCAACGACCTTGATCCTCAAGACAAGCAGATCCTCTTTTTGACAGCCGATTACCTGGAAATCGATCAGTTAGTTCCTTTCCTACAGCTTTATTCACATGAAGTGCGTGTCGAGTACTTAAAGGAAACAGCTCATCCAGAACGCTTGCAACGTCTTTTGCAGTGGTATCATGGGAACTGCCGCATAATACCAGAAAAATGGGAGGATGCTATTTTCGCGGCAGGACTTTCGGTTAAAAAGCTTTCGCTTGACGATGGAATGCATCTTCGGACAAGCTTTCCCAACCTTGTCAAATGGTTTCCAAACCTGATAGAACTTACTATCAATGATCAAAGCTTCGATATGTCTGCAATCGAAGCACTGCCAACTCTTCGCCACCTGAAGAAGCTTCAAGTAGCTCATATTGCCGGCGAGGCAGTAAATTATACGAAAGTGTATGAGAGCCTTCAAGCCCTTCATTGGCTCACAGAGCTCGAGATGCCACTTGGACAAATAACGGCCGATATTCTTAAAAAGTTCGCAGAATTAATGCCCGATCTTCACACACTTTCCATGACAGACTGCCGTTCAGAATTAACCGAAGGTCATGTCAGTGCGCTAAAATCTATGAAACAGCTGGAAAAATTGACTATAGAGGGTAACTTCACATGGCACAGCGGGAAAGCGCTGTCTGAGCTTCAGGACTTAAAAGGGCTGACACATCTTGACATCCTTCCTAGAGGCCCCTCTAACAACATCACCTCTCTCGATGTGCCTGCTTTATGCAACATGCCAAAGCTTGAGTCTGTGCAGCTCAATCATCTCCCCATCAATAATAGTGCTCTTGAAAAAATGGCAAAACACTGCTCACAACTTCGCAGGGTGGCGCTGAAGCGGTGTCACTCATTTTCATCGTCTGCTCTCAACTCATTTAAGAAACTTGCATCTCTTGAAGATCTCCTGCTCGAGTCTCAAGGTCTCGATGACGATGCTATCGCACATGTAGCTAATATGTATGGCTTGAAAAAACTTAGCCTTTGCACACCTGATAAGCCACTGAGTGATCAGGCATTAGCAGCTCTTGGAAGATGCTCAGAGCTTCGTCAGCTTTGTCTTTCTGGAACCAATATTGCAACGAATGGCTTGAAGAGCATTTCAGATGGCTGTAAAGCAATTGAAACGCTCATTCTCGATGGCTCAAAATTTTTAGAAAGTGAAGATATGATGTCTCTACAGACGCTGCCAAAACTCAGAGAACTTTCTGTAAATCACTGCCCAAAGCTTGACAACAACGCTGTCAAAGAAATCAGTAAAATTGCAACTCTCACTTCTTTTTCTGTTACTCATACGAAGGTTACATGGGCCTCCTGGAAGCACTGGAGCGACCATGCAGCACTTGAATCTCTCGTGATGTGGAATCCCCCCTCTGGTCGAGAAGTGTTTGACATTGTAGACGTGCAACTCCTTCCCAAGCAGCTGAGATCGCTTGATATCAGATCAGTAGAGTATCTTGAGCTTGAGGCGCTGATAGAACGCTGTCCACATCTCATGACAATTCATCCTAGTAATCAGATGAACATCAAAGGTGATTATGCCCCTGAAACTATAATACAAAACTTTCAGCGCTTTTCAAAACTCAAGCGTCTTTATTTAAACAGCCTGACTCTGTTCTATGGAAGATACACAGAACTTGCCGAAAGTCTCGAAAATCTTACTGCACTTCCTGGAATACAACAAGTCTATGTAAATGAACGTATTCGGCAAATTTATCAAACCCTTCAAAAAGAGCTTCCTGTTGGCTTGAAGGTGATATAAGGTTAAAACCACTAATCTGAGCTTTGGGTTATTAGTGCGGATAGTCGGGAAGCAGATACTTACCCCGCAACTTCAAAAATTCAGCACGCTCTTTTTTATGTACCGCACGAAACTCTTGGAGGGTAGGTTTTTGCTTTAATAGCAGTTGATAGATCTTTTTTGTCCCTGTGATTTTACAGAAAAAATCCTGTCTTTTTTCTGAAGCTTTCAACGCTTTGGCACACTCTTTAGGGTAGTGCCTTTTTAAAGTAGCTAAGATGAGGTACTGTGTTGTGACAGGAAGATACTTGGCTTTTTCTTGCACAATAATCAGCACGCCTTGACAGCCTGCTTTTGAAAAAAGGCCTGAGAAAGGTTGAAATCGAATGGGCACAAATTTACAACCTGGAAGCTTTGCTTGGTTGAGAAGAGCGGCGAGCTTCTCACCTTTTATCCAAGGCGCTCCTATCACTTTAAAAGGCAGCGTGTAGCCAATGCCAATGGAAACAAAGGAGATCTCACCCATAAAGCCTGTAGTGGGATAAAAATAGCAGCTTTCAGCCTCCGGTATATTGGGGCTGGTAGGTATCCAGGCAAGGCCTGTATCTGAAAAGCTCATCGAGCGCTTCCAGCCCTTCATCGGAATCACCTTAAGGTCACAACCTACTTTGTACTCTTCATTGAAAAATGTAGCCAGCTCGCCAATTGTCATGCCATGGCAATAAGGGACGTTGATGTACCCTACAAAAGAGCGAAACTCTTTTTCAAGCATCGGACCATCAACTACGAGACCTCCCATTGGATTTGGCCTATCAAGAACGACTACTTGCACATTCTCTTTAGCCGCCTCTTCCATCGCATAAAAAAGGGTGCAGGCAAAGGTGTAGGAGCGTGAGCCTAAATCTTGAATATCAAAAACTAAAAGATCGATTTCCGACAGCATCTTCTTGGTAGGTCGCCTTGTAGCTCCATGCAAGCTGTAGACAGGAATGCCATCTTCAGTTTCAAAACTGGCCATTTTCTGCCCGGCATAGCCCTCACCAAAAAGGCCGTGCTCTGGTGCAAAGAGAGCTTTCAAGGTGAAACCCAACTCACTTTGTTTTTGTTTAAATTGATTGATCGTAGAGACGAGGTTTCGATTGATTGCCGTGTGATTGGTGATCAGGCCAACTCTTTTTCCTTTCAATAGCTCTTGATATGGCTCTTCAAAGATCCGATCCGATCCAAGAAATACTTGAGGCTCTGAAGCTATAGCTTTTTGAGAAAGCGAGAAAACAATGAGAACCAAAAAAATGAAAAGAAAACGAGATCTCAAATTAGGGTGTAGCAAAAGCTTCATAATGGGTATACTCTTATTTTCGTAAGTGTTCACGAGTGTCTTGCGGCCACTGGCCGGCTACAGCGCACTATCTTCTACTTGAATACTTACTTATTTTTTACTTTGTGTGACATAATGCAACATAAGAATCTTATTCTACAAAACGAATTCAATAGTTTGAATCCGGAACAGAAAAAAGCAGCACTTCATCGTGAAGGTCCTCTGCTTGTTCTTGCCGGCGCAGGCTCCGGAAAAACAAAAGTTGTGGCTATCCGCATTGCCTGCCTGATTCATAGCGGCATTCCAGCACACAATATTTTAGGTTTGACCTTTACCAATAAAGCTGCCCAAGAGATGAAAGAACGCGTACTTGGCTTTATCGATAAAAATGTCATCGTCTCCACTTTTCACAGCTTAGGCTCTAAAATATTACGCGAAGCTATCCACTATCTCGGCTATAACCCACAATTTGCTATCTACGATGAAGATGATGTTGAAAAGCTCATCAAAAGCCTTGCTAAAGAGGCTTTCGGAGCAGATGTGAAGGTAGACATCAAATCAGCAAGAACTGCGATTTCCGCCATGAAAAACGCCCTCATTACCGAAGGTGAAGGTGAATTTGCAGCGCTGTACGACTTATATAGTAAGCGAATGAAAGAGTGCAATGCTGTTGACTTTGATGACCTCTTGTATCTTCCAGTCACCCTCTTTCGCTCCTTTCCTGACATCCTTTCTTATTATCAAACACGATGGCCCTACGTACTTGTCGATGAATACCAAGATACGAATTCTGCCCAATATGAGTTTGTGAGGCTACTTGTGC
>JAHFTM010000073.1:0-3012 GCA_023269335.1 Chlamydiia bacterium | reverse complement strand
CCAGTCAATTTATTCCTGGAGAGGCGCAAACATTAAAAATATTTTGCACTTTGAAAATGATTATCCTGGAGCTACTATCGTTCGCCTAGAACAAAACTACAGAAGCACCAAGACCATCTTACAAGCTGCTAACGTTGTTATCCAAAAAAACCAGCTCCGCTACGAAAAATCGCTTTGGAGTGCAGGTGCTGAGGGCGAAAAGATACAGATCTTTCAAGCCCAGCATGAGCGTGAAGAGGCAGAATTTGTTTGCGATACGATTGAAGATTTGCATGCTTCGAATGGAAGAAATATTCCGCTCAATCAGATGGTGATTTTTTATCGCACAAACTTTCAGTCCCGCGTCTTTGAAGATCAGCTGATAATAAAACGCATTCCTTACAAGATCATCGGCGGCATTTCTTTTTATCTAAGAAGAGAAATTAAAGACATTCTCAGTTTTTTACGCCTCTTAGAACAGCCTAATGATGTCGTTGCCTTTTTGCGTGTTGTCAACTTACCTAAACGTGGCTTTGGCGAGCAATTTTTAGCAAAGCTTGTAGCCTGTGCACAAAATAGACAGCTCGCTCTTTTAGAGCTCATTTTTCAAACCTCAGATGTAACGACACTGGGCTTTTCTTTTAGCGCAAAACAAAGAGAAGGTTTTGCCGATTTTCGTGCCATTATGCAAAATCTTTTATCTATAAAAGCCACGAACAGCCTTCCAGAGCTTGTAAGAGCGGCTATTATGCAAACGAAATATCTAGAAGTAGTCGATGCCGATGCAGAATCGAAGCAAGAAAAACGCGAAAACTTAGCTGAACTTATTGTGAAGGCTGAGGAATGGGAAAAAGCACAAAATGAAAATGAAGAAAAAAATGATACCGCTCTTCAAGAAAACATAACTGACAGCAAACCATCGCTTCTATGCAAATTTCTAGAAGAAATTTCACTTGTCAGCGCTACTGATCAACTGGATGCTGACATCCAAAAAGTCAATTTAATGACTGTGCATAATGGCAAAGGCCTCGAATTTGAGGCTGTCTTTCTTTGTGGTCTTGAAGAAGAGCTTTTTCCACACATCAACTCGAAAAAAACGGTTGAAGATATTGAAGAAGAGCGAAGGCTTTTTTATGTGGGGCTGACACGGGCAAAAAAACTCCTCCATCTCAGCTCAGCATCATTTCGCCATCTTTTTGGCGCCCTGAGGCAAATGCGACAAAGCCGTTTTTTATTAGAGATCCCTCACGAGCTACGTCAAAAAGCAACCTTGCCATCCAAAAGGCATACCTCTTACCTTTCTGAGAATCACTTTTCAAAGCCTAAACTACAGTTTAAAGAATTTTCCTTGGGCCAGCTTGTCTTTCACCCTGATTTTGGCGTGGGACGTATTGAAACGATTGATGAGAGCTCCCTTGGACAAATCTATGAAGTACTTTTTTCAAAAGACAACACTTCAAGAAAGTTAGTAGCTCAGTATGCACCACTTTCACTCCTTGAAAATTAGTAGTTCAAATCTAAATTTGATTTGAACTACTAGGCCTTATTTGCTTTTCAGCTTGCTCATCATTACTTGATAAATCGTCGCTTGTAGATCGCGATCTTTAAGGCCAGCTTGTGTAAAGCTCTTTGACATCACGTCGAGATTTTCGCAAGTTGCTTGCCAGAGCCTTCGGCCACAATTACGAACCAACACTTTTTGCAATTCCAGTAAAAATGGTTGATCGCAAGGCTTGAGTTCTGAAACAATGTGTGCTAAATCAGCAAGCGCTTGCGAAGAGAGCTCTTGCATTTTCGCAGACTTATTTGCACAAAGTTCATCTTTTAATAAGGTGAGAAGTTCAGGACTTCCTGCCTTTGATTCGCTAAAAATTGAAAAAAACTTTAGCAACTCTTCTCCATTTGCAGCTTGCACTTTGGCAGCGCCATCTTTTAAAAGCTCCGTACTTATTTCTTGAACAGTTTCTCCTGCTTGAAGAGTCGTCTCATTCAAAGCACAAGTAATTTCTGTAACGGGAGAGATGTTATCACGCCGTTGACTATCTAAATTATTATTTGATACACTCATTAATACCTCATTATTAATATTATTAGACTGTTTTCAAAAGTTACTGAAAACCAGTACATTATAACAAAATATCAAGGTTTTCACAACCCCTACTTTTCAATAAAAATTTTATACTACCCTTTCGTTTCTTCTACTGCTATCATGCTACCTTTCCGCATTTTCATTGAGGTTTTGATGAGCACGTTTGTCCGCATCCCTAAAGCCGCCGAAGATCCTATTTATGGCCTACAAGTAACTTTTAAAAAGGATGAGCGGCCACAGAAAATCAATCTGAGCATTGGGGTCTTTCCTGAAAAAGAAAAGGGTGAGGCAGCCAGCCCCAGTAAGGCCTTTCGATTTTCTGTGGTAGACCGCGCAGAAGAGCGACTCTTGCAAAAGCGTTTAGCCAAAGACTATCTTCCCATTGATGGACTTGCTTCTTTTTGTAAGCTTGCCTGCGATCTTGTGATGGGGAAAGAGGAGGGCCAAAATCGCCCAGAATCGAAGCTTAAATGCTACACAGCCCAAACGGTAGGCTCCACTGCCGCGTTGCACATAGCGGGCAGATTTTTAGCTCAACACCTCTCAAAAAAAATCTTTATCTCTGATCCTACCTGGGTGAACCATAGAAAACTTTTTGAAAGTGCAGGATTAGAAGTAAACACATACCCTTATTGTATAACGGCAGATGGCAAGGTGGACATTGAAGCGTTTGTCCAGGCCATCAATAGTATGCCAGAAGGATCGACAATAGTCTTGCAGGCTTCCTGCCATAACCCCACAGGGGTTGATCCGACTGACGCAGAGTGGAAAATTATCAGCCGAGCTATCTTCTCTCGAAAGCTTCTGCCTTTTTTTGACATTGCCTATCAGGGTATTGGCCGCGGCCTTGATGAAGATGCTTTTGCTATACGCCTTTTTTTTGAAGAGGGCCATGAACTTTTAGTAGCCACTTCCTTTGCCAAAAACCTGGGACTTTATTCAGA
>JAHFTM010000072.1 GCA_023269335.1 Chlamydiia bacterium | reverse complement strand
TTACACAAGTTATAATCTATGAAAAACTGATCAGCCTCATTTTGTATACCAGCTTTCTTGGCAACTTCCGGAGTATTTTTTTTATGACCTACTTTTGTTTGTTCAGAATCGAAGGCTTTTGCAGTTTTAGAGGCCCAAATAACAAAATTCTGATTATGAAAATGGCCTATATCCCCAGCCTTAGAAAATTTTCTTCCATTATAAATCTGAGTGGCACTCAGCAAAGAGTCTGCCGACTTGTGTTGTTGCTCTAAAGAAGTACAACGATTGCCTACTGGATTCATAAAAACATGCCTTATGTAATTTATAAAAAGAACAAGTTACGTTACAACTTAATTTTACGTCAAATAGTATGATGTTAAATTAATTAGTACATTTATATTAAATTATAAAGTTACCATAACTTAATAAGTCTTTATGCAAATATTAAAATAATTACTGAATCTTGTATTTTTGCTGTCATCTTTGCTACTGTTACCTACATGAGGTGACCAATGAATGCAGTTATTCTATCAAGCGGTGCTGTAAGTAATTTGTGCGGTTTTGTAGCCAAGCAGTTTGCTACCTACTACAGCATAAACACAGTAAGAGATCAACTTCAGGTTTTAATAGGCAAAATTGCAAGCAACCATTTTGGTGGCTTTATAGGTACTTTTATTGGCGATCAGACAAGCGTACTTTTTTCAGTTCCTATAACGTGTCTTTTCGCTGATTTAGTTGGAACTGCTGTAAAGGAAACTGTACGGACAGTTATTTGCGTGACAAGTGCCCTCTTATTTGGCCTACAGCCTAGCAAGGACAAAAGCGGGTTATTTATTAAAGAAATTTGTTTAAAAATAGTTCGCTTTGCTACTTATTTTTTTACCAAAAGCTATTTCTGCAATTACGGTATGCCCTTTGTAAAACAGGGTGTAGAGTTTTGCCTGCGGCATGTTGTCACCATTTCAATTACGGCAGTGCCCGTTGCTTTTACAAGCTCTATTGCCGTCTCAACGCTTGCAATTTTGATCGCTCCATCGCTTACTTTTCTTCTTGGAGATCTTATCGGGTATTTAGCTGGTGAGCTGACTTATGAGCTGTGTGGTAGAGCTTCAGCTTTCTTACTCGAATAAGCATCATTATCAGACGTCAAAGAAATTAATTATTTATATCAACATCTAAAAAAATTACAACACTTTACGCACTTCATTTGTATTTTCAATATACAAGTTAAAGTGAGAAAGCCCTTCGAAATCAAAATGGATACAGCCACGTGCTTGAATTGGATCTCCTAAAAGCTCTTGGCATGCCCTATCGAGCTCTCTTGTGCCGTTACGCAGACGAGATACCTTGATATCAAGCTGAAAAATATGCTTAAAGGCATAAAGTTGAGGAACTGTTGCCCAATACCCATCCTGAGAGGCTAACTTAAAATACTCTTGAAAAGCACGTTCAATAAGCTCATTGTCTGTTTTTTTGGGTGACTCCCCTACTCTCGGCACAGGTATTATTCGGTCAATTGTTTCTTTTCTTACGACTGGTAGCTGATTTTGGAGCATGTCAAATTCCTGAACCAACTCCCCTAATCTACTCACCGAATTTGCGTCATCTGCCCTCTTATACAATAGATTTTTTTTCAACTGATTATGAATTTGCTGCAATGCTAAAAGCCGCTCTGCCGTTGTATTGGCTTTATTTTTCATGATCTGTAAAACTTCTTGCTTTTGTCTACGCAGCATAGCTATTTCTTGCAATTCAGTGCTCTCATGATGAGTTTTAGTCGACTTTGGAATAAGCCCTAAAATGAGTGAGTCAAGATAACAGGCTAAAAGTACTTCGTGTATTGTATCTATACCCTTCGATAGCTTTTCATAGGGAACATCTCCACTGCTTTTTAACTTTAAAAGCTCTTCTTGAAGAAACTTCACTACCTCTCTTTTTTTTAAAGAGGGTTGATCCAGAACATCACTAAAGGTCATAAGAATACTTTCTATCAGTGAGTCTGAATGCTTCTTCCAATCATCTTCATAGGCATCATTTTGCTGATCAATCGCTTCTTTAATTCGCGAAAATAACCAGCCATTTTTTCGGTAGTTTTCTTTAAAATAATTGATCGACAGGTCACGTAACTCCTGAATTGAGTATATTTCTCCTCGAGGCATTGGCAGTCCAAGTTTTTGCAGGTATGCTTTTGTACCACCTAAAAATTCAATCCCGTCACGTACCACTCGGAAAAGACAGTTGCCATCGCCTTTTTCACGAATAATATCAGGAACTTTTTTATCAAAAACGTAATGCATCGAATAATCGATTAGACCCACCTTGAGAGATGCTTCCAAACCTTTTAAAAGGTCTTTTGCAAAACGAAGAGGCTCGGCTAATTCATCAGGCTGCTCACTTGAAAAATGCAGTCTAATAGCATTCTCGACAACTTTAAGTTCACGGTGGCACTTTTCAATATCAGCGTTTTTTACTTTTGATCCACCAACCGTTGATATTCTTGCAATAGCACTAGTAGCAGCCTCGAGTTGCACTTTGAGTATCGGAAGTGCAAATTTCTGCGCTTCTGTGCATTGAAATTCTTTACCGGGTGTTATGCTACAAGATTGGTTTGAGGAAGAAGATTTGCCTTTATTTACAAATGAATTGACACTCTTTTGCACAGCTTTACTTACTGCTTGCTCTTGTTGTGAATCTGAAGAATGCGCCTCAAAAGCATGAATTGTTCCAATCGTAAAAATTTTAAAAAATCTTTTGTCATGCTTGTCAATTTTTTCATTCAGTTTTCTGATAATTGGACTAAGCGTTTGCTTTTGAGCTTCCAAGGTGACCTGTGGAAGAAGTTCCTTTCTTAAAAAAGACACACATGTATTAAGATTATGTCTATTAAATCCAAAAAAAGCCTCAACAAGACTTTTAAAATCCCATTTCACATCTTTTTCAAAAACTACCTCAAGATATTTTCCAGTAGCATTCTCTTGAAGTCGAAGTAGTTTTCGCCCTTTGTTTTTGTCTTGCGTTAAAGGTTCTGTAGCATAAAATACAAGTGCATCTAGTGACTGCCGTTGGGCTACTGTGAGTGACATAAAGGTAACTTCCTTAATTAAGTTGCTCTTGAGCGAATGACTTACATTCATTATTCAATGAAATCATGCTCGTCAATATATGAACAACCTTGAATAAACTCAAGAACTACTAATTTTTTGATAGCTGTATAATTACATAATAACTGTGTCTATACGCATTAAGACTAGTATTTATTTAGATCTATAAACATGAAAAAACCCAGCCGTTGCCGACTGGGTTTACATAGCTTAATCAAGAATTGTAAGAAGCTACTTCTTAGCGCCTTTACTTTTTAACAGCTGGTGCGACAACCGCAATTGCTGGAGTTGATGCAGTTGCACTTACTGTCATTGCACTTACGCTAGCAGCCACTTGTGCTTGCTGTTGCACTGCGGTAGGTGAAAGCAGTGAAAATGCTGCTAAACCCATTGGTGTCGGTGCAGACACTGGTGATTTTGCACCAGCTGGAACAGCAGCTACTGGACTTAGCATTCCCCTTACATCTTGTGACTGTCTGACTGACGCTGGTGTTGTTGCAACTGGAGTTGCACCAGGACTTCTTGACGTATCCACTGAAAGTGGCGTTCTTGCTGGTAGCGCTGATGCTGTAGAATCATTCACATCATCATCGTCACCTGCTATGTCAATTTCTTCATCATTATCACTCTCACTTTCTCTTGTTTCTACGTGAAGCTCAAATGATTGATGATTCAAAAAGTTCAGCTGAATCTCAGGATGAACATGGGCAATAACTGGAAGATATGGCGTTACTGCTGAATCCTCATTACGTACATTGGCCACTTTTTGTGAAAGTACCACTCTCATTGAGAACTCTTTGCTAAATGCATAGATATGCGCTAATGATGGCCAAGTCAACTCTGAACCACTCTGCTCGCGACTTATGTATTCTGTCACTGCTGCATCAAGATTTGAATCGTTAAATTTAGCGCTACGTACTGTTGCAAGACTTCTTTCAAATTGCACGATCGCTTTGATAAGCTTACCTATTGCGATTACCGATTCACTTGGTCTTTTCTCACTTGAAGCTGCTGTAGATTTCGCTGCCAACTCTTGAAGTCTTATTCCAAAACTCTCAAAACTGAAAAGGTATTCATTTAATGGCAATGCCTTTTTTGTTTTTTGAGCTGCTTGAAGCGCTGAAAAATCTACTCTCATAGCACGTGCTTCTTTTCCAAACTCCTCTGAATGAGAACGAATTGCACGCTCTAGTTGCTTTTCAAGTTTTGGTAATAGATTTGTCTTTATTTTTTGCATTGCAGTCAAAAGCGCAGCTTCATCTTTTACAGGATCTAGTAAAGCACGTAGTTTTAGGAATGTTTCACTATATAGCGTCGCAAAGCCAACCTTATGTTCATCTTTGTCTCTGAGATACTTGAGTGATTGACTTGTAGCTTTAAACAGCCCATCCAAAACGTTGAAATGTTCAACTACAGCTCTATCAAGAGATCTATTTTGACCCAAAATAGCAGCAGCTAGTAAAATCTTAAGCTTGCTGTCATTTTTATGATAGGTAACAAAATATGTTGCTATCATTTTGCTCAATTCATCGCTTGAATATTTATTCGTAACTGCTGCTTTTACGCCTTTTACAGCATCTGCTTTTCTAGTTGTACCATGAAGATCAAGTGCCACAGAGAAACAATTCATCAGAGCAAAATGGCTTGACTTTCGTCTAATTTCGCCGATGATTTTGTCATAGATAAAGGAGAAGGTGTAATCTTGTGCTTTCAAACAAAGCTCGCAAGCTGAAAGATATTCATTAAGCAGGTCAAAGTTTGCCTTTAAGTCTGCAGGCGGTGTTGCTTTGAACACATCACTCATACCGTTTGCCACATCTGTCACTCTTGCTCTATAAGACGCTACATCACGTTCAGTGAGCGTGCGCATATTTTTTAAAGCAGTAGTCATTTTTGCAATTTCCTGCTCTAGCTTTTCTTTAGCTACTGCTAGATCCATCGATGCATAGACTGTAGGAGCTTGTACACGTGGTGCCGCTACCCCTAAAGCCGGACTTGCAATTACTGCTGATACTGATGCAGATGCAGAAGAAGATACCGAAGAAGCTGCTGCAGAAAAAGCAAAAGTAGTGGAAGACGCACTAGCTGATGGAGTAGGCGTTGTTCCTCCTCTTGGTGACAGTTGCTGCTCTGCTTTCAATAGTCTTTCACTAACTGCAGTTGGCACACAAAAACGTCGAATCTCAACAAGTCTAAGAGATTTATCATACGGTCTTAGGCCTGCAATATTGTACCTATCTATTCGCTCATTTAGTATGTCAAATGCTGTGTTGACAGAATTCCATTCCGAGTCATGTAGACTGCCCTGTATGCAGTCACGATATTTATTTGACAACAACAGGTCGACTACCCAGCTTAAATTGATTGGGCTGCAATTGAAATTCGCAAGAAAGGTTTCGTAACAACCCACTTCACCTTCGTTCACTGATTTAAGATAGCTAGCACCATCAACGTTATATTCTAAACGCAAGAACTTTTTTTTAGGTGTGACCCCAGTTTGTTGCGAATCGTCTCCCACAAATTCTTTCAGGGCTCTTATCGTTTCGCGAAAAGGATTAATTGCTGACATGTAAACCTCCAAAATTGCAGTTTAATTTATATGGTTTGCAACCTTAGCAGATTCATACTTCTCTGCCTAGAAATAAATTATACACCCATCCTTGAAACGTGAGAAAGACTGTAGGTGATAGTCGAGCAACCACCACAAGCCACCATACACCTTTACACTTTCTTAACTGAAAAGCTGTACCATATATTCCACATGCATAATTTTCACGTCTCAATATGTCTATAATCAGGAAAAATAATAATGTGCGTTAATCAACCTTCTGAGCTTTTCCCTAATCAAGTGTATGAAATGATCATGAACTATGTTGGTGATGCACCTTTTCAATCTTTTGTAGGTGAAAGCCCTTCTTCTTCATTTGTAATAAATTCCATAGAAAAGCGCTTTAAAACCATACATGAACCTGTTTTGGTTTCTGGATCTGCAGTCAACTCTACTGTTACCGATACAACTGTAGCAATTAATGCTATCCGTATTCTTATTATGGATTACATTGGTGCTAACTCGTTTCTACCTCCCCTTTTAGATGTAAAAGGCGTTTCTCCGTTTGTCACAAACTCTGTAAAACGGGCCCTTGAGTCTGTAAATGGAAATCCCGAATTTTTGAGTAAGGCTCAACTCTATGGAATCGCTTTTTTCAAACAGTCTGTTCGTCAATTAGATTTGAGCGGTATCGTTCTAGACAACATGGGAGAGTCTGTTTTAACAGAGGGATTTGGATTAGTCGGTGCAACGATCACTAAAATCATTAAAATCATTGAGCTATTTGCTTCAACAATTAGAGGCTTTAAAGTCAGATCTACCAAAATAGAGATACTCATCCTTTCTATGGCTAAAATTAGCGAACAGACACTTCTAGATCTTGCTGCGTGCAAAAAAAGAGGACTTTTACCAAAACTTAAATCGCTGACAATTCTTCCTGCAACAAACCAAATGAGGCAGCCATTATCGACAAAGAGCATTTCTGCGCTTGTACAAGCAAAACTATTCGCCAACTTAATACATTTAGATGTACCAATCGTAAACCAAGAGCTTTTGACAGCAAGCTCTACTTTAGCTTCACTTACCGTAAGACCCCATATCCTTGATAATGAGCTGCTGTTACCTATCTTAAATACAGTAGCTACTGACCAACTACCTTCACTTCGAACACTCACTATCAAAAAAGCTACTAAAGTCACTATTGGCCCTGTTCCAAGTACTTTTGTAAGTAATTTACCACCTGTTAATGCTTTTAAGCATCTTGTGAAATTTGAATACGACTCTTTAGACATGGATCCATTGCTTGCTCAAATTTCATTCAAAGTGCAGAGCTTCACAACGGAAAACATATACCGATCCGACAGTGAGAATTCCTATGTTTCTGTGGACAACAGATCCCTCTTCTCAACTTTCTATAATGTAGAAACGATACAAGCAGAGCCAATCATAGATGAGCTCAGTAGACCGCTTGTTAAGCAATCATTCGGAGGCTTATCCGGTGGACCCTGCAAAAAGGGAAATATTGCGAAGTTATTTGCTCCCGCTAATCAAGACGTCTGGCTGCCTGATTTTGTATTAGGCTATAACGGAATCCCATTTCGCGTTTTAAAGCTGTCCTCAATCCGCACTCCACGACAGGATGCGCAGACTGCCTCTTTGCAAGAGCAAGCTAAAATTGTTCAAGATCAGCCTGACTTTATTCAGTTTTTTGAAGAACTAGAATTTTATGATATGGCAATAGCTGACATAGCTGCATTTTTGGACCTACTTGTCATAAAACAGGCCAGAAATCTCAGTACTATATTATTAGAGCTGAATGATACATCTCAATTACTGGAACTTCCTCAACTTTTCAAATTGCCTTTCCTAAGAGTAGTAAAAGTACTTAACATAACGACACTTGATGCTGCCGTCTACTCCATTGATGAGCTAAAACAGTCTTTTCAAGAATGTAAAGTAAATTATTTAAATTAAGAACAAAGAACTTGCTCTTTTTAGGAAATGAATTTTTCAACAAAGCCGGTCTGACAACTGTTCTTCCACTTTTTTATTGAAATGAAATAGGAATAGCAGTAACTGGGGGAAAAAGGAGTAACAAAAATGGCAGGAGATATTTCTACAGAGATTCAAAGAACTCACGATCATTTGCAAACGCTTCAACTACAGATAATGGATGGTGTGCAGACATTCGATGACAGCGAAATTGCTCAGATCGTTGAAAAGCTACATAAAGATGGGAACTTTCTGACAAGACATCTCGTTAAGATGAATGAGCTCAAGGAAACCGTGGTTCCTATTGACTCAAAAATCAAACGAGCTATTCTAGAGCTTATTTTCAAGATTTTACACTCCCCTGATTTCGCGCAGGCACTTGGTGGTTATCAAAAAGAGCTGTATCCTGTTTTAAATAAGATTGAATCAGCCGTGCAAAAATGGGCATCTAAGGTAGAGCCTGTGAGATAATTTTTTAACCTGAATTCAAGTTTTCAGGGCAACCAATCATCAATATTGACCTGAGAAGGCTTCACAGACGCCTGTGGAGGCTTTGTTAATGGCACAGTTGTAGGTGCGGATGTAGGTGCGGATGTAGGTGCGGATGTAGGTGCGGATGACGGAGCTGTCAAGAGTGAGTCAGCCGCTGACGGAGATGTCAAAGGTGAGTCAGTCGATGACGGAGATG
>JAHFTM010000071.1:2415-8365 GCA_023269335.1 Chlamydiia bacterium | reverse complement strand
AAAAGTTAAAGAGCTCGATGAGGCTAAAGGGCATAAACCTGCACATCGATCCTCTTCTGATGGCCTTCTTAGCTTCACCAACCATTTTTCAGTGGGCAGTATGGTGATTCATCCTAGACCACTAAAAGCATTAACTGCGGCTGAGCTTGTAGACTTAGAAAAAGAAGAAGTTGGTAATGTGCGTATTTTGGCAACAATTGTTTCCTATATCGCAGCGACAAGTATTTACATCGCACAAAATAAAATGGGCGACAGGTTTGATGAAACGCAACAGTTTATTTCTACTGCACAGTTTCCATTTGTCGTATCAGAGCGACAAAAAGCGCTTTATTTTAAACTCTTTTCCTGCGCCATTTCTCCTGTAGGATCTGAACAAGCATTACAAAGAGTAGTTGTATCGGCAGGTCAAAAAAAATCAGCGTTTGATATGGCTAAGGAAAGTGTTGATACTAAAGCAGTGACAACAGTAGATCTTCGAAAAATGGTTGTAAGCGGAGATTTTATTGAAAATCTTACAAAGCTCAGACAACGCTATCCTAATATCCAGATGCTGCATTTGCCTTGTAACGTAAGTCTGACAGCACAATTAGGTCAGCTTCTTGCCACCTTTACTTGCCTCGAAGCACTTGACATTTCATTCTGTAAGAAAGATGATTTGGCAGCATTTAGATACCTGCCAAAGCTTAAAGCTCTCTACAGCCAAACCCCATTTGAAGAGTTTGATGCTCTTTTTATAAAAGGCTATTCTGGGGTTGATGAAACTAGATTACCTCAAAATTGGGAGGCACTACCTCTAGAGATGATTACTGACTCACAGGTGCAAAACCTTGTGGGGTTGACGAATCTTGAAGTTCTTGCTTTAGGTAAATCAAGTATATCGAAACCCTTAATTAAAGCTCTTCATCCACTTGTACGCTTAAAAAAGCTCAACATTGAAGGATGTACAAATCTTTCTAACGGTAGCATGCGATGTATTTCTGAACAGTTTCAAGAACTCGAAGAATTCATTTGTGGAAATAACTTAATCGGTGATACTGGCATGGGCTACTTAGCACAAATGCCGCGTTTGCACACACTCACTATAGGAGATCAACCAGAGGTTACTGCAGCTGGGATAGAGAAAATTGGCGCTTGCAAAGGTTTACGTCGACTGTTGATAGTAAGGACAGCTGTTGTGACTGATAAGGCACTTATCTCGATTGCGGGTTGCCTTAAAAAATTAGAGATATTCAATATTGCAAATAGCGGTCGATACGACGCAAGAATAATTGGAGAAATTCGAAAAAAGCTTCCTTTGAACTGTACCATGGAGGTGGATGGAATTCAAGTAGAGCATGCTAAGTTATCGTTTTAAGCGAGAAAAATAAAGGGAGATGCTGTAAAAGTTATTTCCGACGATCCTATAACCTTAGAGAATACTTCATGTTTGATTCACTGGCCACTACACTCCGCAATTTTTTTAGCCGAGCGTTACAAATAGCTTATCCAGATGTCAAAATACCCCCTCTTGAAGTGACAAGAAGCACGCAAGAAAGCTTTGGCAACTATCAGTTCAATAGCGCGATGAAACTTGCTGCAAGCTTAAAGGTTGCCCCAAGGAAAATTGCGGAAGAGATTGTGAAGGCTGCTGTGACACTTAAAGAGCCTTTTATTGAGCGCCTTGAAGTTGCAGGTCCTGGCTTTATCAACATTTGGCTTGCCCCAGAGTATCTTGCTGCTATGGTTCAAGCTGCTTTACAAGACCTGCGACTTGGTATACGCGCTGTAAAAAAAGAGAAAGTTGTTATTGATTTTTCTTCTCCCAATACTGCCAAAGAGATGCATGTCGGTCATTTGCGCTCCACGATCATCGGTGATTCACTTGCACGGGTGTTTGAGTTTTTAGGCCATGATGTTCTTCGTCTTAATCATATAGGTGACTTCGGCACAAGCTTTGGCATGCTGATTGCTTACATGAAAGAAAATACTCAGTATGCATTCAATCAAGTTGATGAAATTTCGCTTTCTGATCTGGTTACTTTCTACAGACAGTCTAAAGTAGCATTTGATGCCGACCCTGAATTTAAAAAGCGCGCACAACTTCAAGTGGTTGCTTTACAAAGTGGCGATCCTGAAACAGTGAAAATTTGGAAGATCATCTGTGAAATTTCACGACGCGCTTATCAAGAGATCTATGACCTTCTTGATATTAAAATCGTCGAGCGTGGCGAGTCTTTTTATAATTTTCTTCTTCCGTTTATCGTAGATGAATTTGAAAGAAAAGGGCTGATCACACCATCTGAAGGGGCAAAATGCATCTTTATTGAAAATGCAGCTTTTGTAAATCGCGAAGGAGAAAAACTTCCCCTCATGATACAAAAATCAGATGGCGGTTATAACTATGATACGACGGATCTTGCAGCCATGTATCATCGTATCGGTGAAGAAAAGGCTGAACGTATTATCATCGTCACCGACGCAGGACAAGCCACACATTTTCAGATGGTCTATGAAGCTGCAGTGATGGCAGGCTATTTGGATAAAAGCAAGGTGCGCTTTGATCATGTTCCTTTTGGAGTTGTTTTAGGTGCTGATGGAAAAAAATTCCGCACACGTTCTGGCGACACTGAAAAGCTAATTGACCTTCTCACAACCGCTGTGAGTCGTGCAGAAGATATTTTGAAGGAACGCAACCCTGATTGGAGTGGAAGCGAGCGTAAAAAGGTGGCTCAAGCGCTAGGTATAGGCGCAGTGAAATATGCAGATCTTTCATCAAATCGCACAAGTGACTATACCTTTAGTTATGAGCGTATGCTGCGCTTTGAAGGCAATACAGTAGCTTTTGTCATGTATGCCTATGTACGTTCGTTAAGTATCAAACGTAAAATTAGCGCTGATATTGAAGATTTGATTAAAAATGAAAAAATCATCCTCAAGGAACCAGCAGAGATAGCCTTGGCACTACACCTTGATCGTTTTTCTGAAATGATTGAACAGATTGTAGAAGAATTATTGCCTAATCGTCTGACAGATTATTTGTATGAGCTTGCCGAGAAATTTAATCTTTTCTTTCGTGATTGTAGAGTTGAGGGTGACCCCGCACAAAATTCAAGAATTCTTCTTACAGAGGCTTGTGGTAGGGTTTTTGAGAAAGGGTTTAGCCTGCTTGGCGTTCAGTGCGTAAAACGCATGTAGTGATTATCCCAAGATAGTCTTTGAAGGCTCACCTGCATCTTCGCGCACATATTTTGGCACGCCATAGCCCGGAAGGTTTTTTTGCGCCTCAGCGATTATTTTAAGACCCTCATTCTCCGATACTTCAAAGTGCTGAGATCCCTGCACAGGGTCGAGCTGATGTAAATAATAGGGCGTAATGCCATGGTCAATAAGGACACTTGAAAGTTCAACAAGTGCATCCGGATGGTCATTAACCCCTTTTAACAGCACTGACTGGCAAAGAACTGGAATGCCAAGTTTTTGGATTTTTTTCAGGGCTTGCCAAATGTCCGCATCAAATTCACATGCAGCATTGGCGTGGATAACAAACCAGATTTGCTTTGGGTAGTCTTGTAAAAGCGCTAGAAAACCATCGGTAATACGCTCCGGTATGCCCATTATGAAGCGTGTGTGAAAGCGGACGCGCTTGACATGCCTGATGCGTGATAAGCTTGTAAGAAGTGCTTCAAGTGAAAGGTCAGAGAGTGAAAGCGGATCGCCACCACTTAAAAGTACCTCTTGAATAGTCGTATCATTTTCTAAGATCTCAAGTTCTTTTTCAAAGGTTTGAGTTTTTGTTTCATAGGGGAAATTTTTACGAAAGCAGTAGCGGCAGTGCATGGCACAAGCAGAAGTTGTAATGACAAGCGCACGCCCCTCATACTTATGAAGAAGCTTTGCCTGCCTTTTTGCCTGCATATCGGCTACAGGATCTAAAAGGTAGCCTGGGGCTTCTAGGCGCTCTTTTTTGAGTGGGACAAACTGTTTGAAAAGGGGATCGTCAAGCGTGCCCTTTTGCATCTTTTTTGCAAGCCTTTGAGGTACATTTAAAACAAATGCTGGCGTTTCATCAAGCTCTTGAATTTGACTTTCTGAAAGTTGTAAAAAGTGCGCAAGATCACGGACCTTAGTAAAATTTTGACGTTGGATTTCTCTCCATAGAGGAACAGTAGACATGAAATCTTTAAAATTAGAATTAAAAAATAATAAGAATAACACAAATTACTAATAAACAGCTACTGAACAAGCAGTCAAGGATTTGTAAGTCTTCTCTGTGCCTAAGCGATAACGAGCTTTTCTGTGACCTGTATATCTTGGGCAGGTACCAGGTTTGGCGTGCTGCGGCGAATGACTGCGCCCAAGCTTTCAAGCTTAGGGACAAGGCTCTCATAACCGCGATCAAGAAAATGTAGACCCGAAAGGGTGCTTTCTTCATGCGAGATAAGTCCTGCCATGACGTAAGCAAAGCCTGCTCGCAGATCTGGGATGGCAATGGCTTTTCCTAAAAGGGGCGTAGGTCCCTTGACAGCGATACTGTGGGAGAATGTGTGAGATGAGAAACGGCAACATTTGCCGCCAAGACATTGCTTAAAAAGAGAAATGTCTGCTCCCATTTCGCGAAGTGCTTGAGTAAAGCCAAAGCGGTTTTCATAAACTGTTTCATGGACAATAGAAGCACCAGTACTTTGTGTAAGAAGCACTACAAAGGGCGGTTGCCAATCAGTCATAAAGCCCGGGTGTACATCAGTTTCAAGATGTAGGCCGCCTTGCAAAGGGCCATCATAGAAAAATTCAATTCCATCTTTTTTCACAGCAAAGCCGCCACCAAGCTCACGGAGTTTGTTAAGGAAGCAGAGCATATCAGCATGCCTTGCACCTTTCACAAATACACGCCCCTTGGTACCAATAGCGAGCATGCCAAATGAGGCCGCCTCAATGCGATCTGGAATAACCGTGTGCTCTACATCATAAAACTTACGTGTTCCTTGAATGCAGATCGTGCGATCAGCGTCGAGTGAGATATGTGCGCCAAGCTTTTGTAAAAAGAGGATGAGATCCACAACTTCAGGTTCAATAGCTGCATTTTTAATAATCGTAGTTCCTCGTGCGCAACAAGCAGCTAAGATACTATTTTCTGTGGCACCAATTGAAGGGTAGGCAAGCTGAATGACAGCTCCATGAAGACCATTATGCGCATGGGCAAAGTAAGCGCTTTCTTTTTTCATTTCACGAAGTTCTATGGTAGCCCCAAGTACACGTAAAGCGTCGAGGTGAAAGTCAACTGAACGGCTACCAATTTTACAGCCACCAACAGTCGGGACAATGATATCCTCTTCACTTCTACCTAAAAGAGCGCCGATCATCAGAATAGGAATGCGGTTGGCACCGGAAAAACGCTGAGGAATATAAGATGTTCTGAGCTCTTTTGTAACTATTTCTAATACTTTTTCTTTCTTATCCCAGGAAATTTCAGAACCCATTTCTCTGCAAAGAGCAACAGTGACTTCAACATCACCGATATTAGGAACATTATAAAAAGTGCAGCGCTTATCAGAGAGAAGAGAAGCTACAAGAAGTTTTGTAATAGCATTTTTGGCACCAGTTGTCTGAACTTCACCAATGAGTGGTGTGCCACCCCTCATCTGTAATAACTCCATCGGCATATCTCTCCAGGGCAAAATAGAATTGAGCTCAAAAAATGAAGCACAATCCGCTCTGTTACGGTACTTTCATTTCTCTCCTTTGTTGTACTCTAAATTCACTCTAAAAGGCAATTGAGAAGTATGAAAATTTTTAAGTGACTGGTTATTAGGTATTTTCGTTATAAAAAGGACTGTTTGTTGAGAGGGGGAAAGAAGAGGTCGATGTGAAAAAAAAAGTGCGCCAAATCAAAAAATGACTTGGCGCACTTTGGGGCAACTTTTACTGTACAACCTTCATCTGCTCGAATTACGAGGCATATGATGGTTTTTTT
>JAHFTM010000071.1:0-2405 GCA_023269335.1 Chlamydiia bacterium | reverse complement strand
AGTGCTTTGAAACGAGTACTTAAGCCAAACACTGACAAAATCCACAAGAATACAATACCAACTGCGATCGGTGCAATAATTGGTACTAGCTGATAGAGGGCGCTTCCAGAGAAAGCAGTGAGCAAGCCCATCTGGATATAAGCTCCAGCAGATTTACCACCACGGCCACCGATTACGTCTACAGCTGCTTTACCCTTTACTTTCAATTCTGGATCTAAAGGAATATAAGCCATCTCTTTTGTAGGGTCAAAGAGAGAGTATTTAACAGCTTTGCCAAAGGCATTCACAAATAATCCAAGGATTACTGCAAAAACGATTAACTCTTGCTTGATGATTCCTTGCTTGATTGCTTCAATGATTTTCATGCCTTCAGGTAACATACCATTGTTATAGTAAATTACTCCAAAGAATATCAAAATACCAGTAATTAAAACTGCTGGTGTAATTAATGCACAAGTTCTCCAGCTTAAGGAGCGTAACAGATTACTACCGACCAGCATAAGGATAACGGCAATACCACCAGTAACTGTTGATAGTCCACCCATTACGCGGTTGTATTCAACTTCAGTAGGATATGCAATTTTAATCTGCCCTTTCCAAACACCTTCAAATAAGTTGATTGACACACCGTAGGCCAAAACAAGCATGGCGATCAGACCTAAGTATGGGGATCGAAGAATGTACCGGAAGCTTTCCATCATGGACAGTTTTGGTTTTTTCTTCTTACTTTCGCCCATTGCTTCAGGGTTGTAATAACGAATATCTGTTAGTACAGAGCGATTCATCCAATAAAACGTTGCTAAAAGAAGGATACCGGCTACTATGACAAATGCCATCAAATATTGTAACATTAAGCCTGTAGATTCTGCTCGGCTAAGGCCCATTCCATGAATCCAGTGAGACACGATGATAATTGCAGGTCCAGAGAGTAACAAACCAAAGTTACCGACAAAGCCAAACATACCATAAAATCGGCGTGCTTCTTTTACTGGAGTAATAGCATTAGCAAACTGCCAGAATAAGAGAGACAGGACAGCACTTCCCCATAGCTCGGCTAAAATGTAAAATAGTGTATATGTCCAGTTTCCAACCAATGGCACTATCCACGTAAGATTAGGATATAGCTGTTGATAGTTTTGGATTGTTTCTAGATTCATATGAAGCGACTCAACAAATGGATAGATACAATAAGGGTATAATCCAAAGAAAATCAAGAATGGTAATGCAGTGGCATAAAATAGCCCTTCTCGATTAAATATATTTGCTGCTTTAGTATACAGGATCATAAAGATGATCGCAGAGGCCGTTACACCGATACCTTTTGCAAACGCTAAGCTTTCAGCGCCAGCTCCTGGGGCATTTACAAGTATCGCATCTTTTGTGTCGCGCAAAACTGTATAAATGAACAGAATGCAGAACATCATGATGCCCATAGGTAGGAATTTCTTCACCTCGAAAGCGTGTATTGGCCAAAGTAACTTTCGCCACCCTGAAAACTCTTGATTTACATCTTGTAACATAAAACTCCTCTGTCAAAGTTAAAGTAATAAATGGAAAGAAATTATAACTCATTTTTAGTTTTACTGCAAGGGAGAAGATAGGCTTCAATTTTTCGTAAAGAAGAGGGTGAAGGTAAAAAAGCGTTCTGGACAGAATGCGTCAAAATCTGGTACTCTATCGCTTTTTTGATATAAGAGGCCTCTGTAAAAATCAATTTACAGGGGTCTTGTAATCTTCTCATTAAGGACTGAAGCTTTCATGGAAAAACAAAAGCGCTGGCAACTGATCGTCATTGTACTGGTTTTCGTGTTAACCCTTTACAACATTCTACCTACCATCATTTATTACTCAAAGCCGTTAAAAAAATCCATTGGTGAGAAAGAGGCACTTTTGGTTGAAGAGAGTATTGGTGAGCGGGTCAATAGTCTCGAGCCTCAGGCAATTGATTGGTTGAATTCATTCTGCAACCTACTAAGTGTCAGTCCAAAATCCATCCAGTTCAACCAGAAAGATCCTTTAGTAATTAACGTTGAATTCAAAGATAAAGCACAGGCTGATACCTTCCGACGTTTTCTTCCTACAGCAGGGCTTGAGATACCTTTTGTGCCGGCACAAGTAGGTTTGATTGATGACAGTAAAAGTGAAACAAGCGTACAAGTTACACGTCGCTTAGGTTTACGATTTGAAAAAAGTGATTTAGCTAAGCTTTTCCGCTTCTCTGAAAAATATGATTCCAAAGGAAGTGTAGCTCCTTTTTATTTTGATTTGGTTAGCAATCGTTTTGAAGAGGTGGCTTCCAATGTCAATGGGGGCAAAGCACAAGCACTCCTTATTGATGAAATTGTAGACAACAAGCAAGATAAAAAGCAGGCCATTTACCAGCTTGCTGAAAAGCTTGTTTTTGT